>JAAHIC010000115.1 GCA_010671965.1 Leptolyngbya sp. SIO4C5 | reverse complement strand
AGGTGCGAGGCACGCCGGGAGCTGCTGATAAGCTAGCCCAACTGGTCTATCAGGATGAAAGAAGCGCAGTTTCGTTTCCCTCAGAAGCCTTGGGCGAATCGTAAAATGAAGGGGCACTTCCCAGTCATGCGCGAGGACTGCTATGCCCTTCAACTATCCCCCCACCCGTCAGGCCGATCAGGTAGATGTCTATCATGGCGTTGAAGTTGCCGATCCTTACCGCTGGCTAGAAGACCCCAACACCGAGGCGGTGCGGCAGTGGATTGAGGCCCAAAATCAGGTCACTTTCGGCTACCTGAAGCAGCTACCCCAGCGCGATCGCATTCAGCAGCGCCTAACTGAACTGTGGAACTATGAGCGCTATAGCGTTCCTTTCAAGCGGGGCGATCGCTATTTTTTCTACAAAAATGACGGCCTGCAGAATCAGAGCGTTCTCTACACGCTGCCCAGCCTAGAGGCTGAGCCGCGGGTACTCCTCGATCCCAACACCCTCTCTGAGGACGGCACAGTGGCGCTGCAGGGTACCGCCATCAGCGAGAATGGCCAGTATTTGGCTTACGGCCTGTCCACGGCGGGCTCTGACTGGATGGAATGGTTTGTGCGGGAGATTGAAACCGGCGAAGACTTGAGCGATCGCCTGCAGTGGATTAAGTTCTCCGGCGCGTCTTGGACCCACGATCATCAAGGCTTTTTCTATAGCCGCTACGATGAGCCGGATGAAACGACGAAGCTAGAAGCGGTCAACTACTACCAAAAGCTCTACTATCACCGTTTGGGCACGCCCCAGTCTGAGGACGAGCTGATCTATGAACGTCCCGATCAAAAGGAGTGGGGCTTCAGCGGCGGCGTCACGGACGATGGCCGCTATTTGGTTATTTCGGTTTGGCAAGGTACCGATCCGCGCAACTTAGTTTTCTACAAAGACCTGCAGACACCGGGCAGCGAGACTGTAGAGCTAATCAGCGAATTTGAGGCGGAATACAGCTTTATCGACAATGAAGACTCCTTGTTTTGGTTCCGCACCGACTTAGACGCGCCCAAGGGCAAGCTAATCGCGATTGATATTGCCCAGCAGCAAACAGCCCAGTGGCAGGAGATTATTCCTGAAACAGAGGAAACGTTGCAGAGCATCGGCCTGCTCAACCACCAGTTCGTCGTTGACTATCTCAAAGATGCCTACACCACGATCAAAATTTTCAACCTAGACGGCACCTTTGTCAGAAACGTAGATCTGCCCGGCATTGGCTCGGCAGGCGGCTTTGACGGTAAACGCGAAGATACCGAAACTTTCTACAGCTACACCAGCTTCACTACCCCCAGCACCCTCTACCGCTACGACATGCAGACGGGCAAAAGCACCCTCTTTCGCCAGCCTCAGGTCAACTTTGACCCGGCTGACTACCAAACCGAGCAGATCTTCTACACCAGCGCCGACGGCACTCGCATCCCCATGTTCATCGTGCATAAAAAGGGATTGGTGCTAGACGGCCAAAATCCGACGCTGCTCTATGGCTATGGCGGCTTTAGCGTTTCAATTACGCCTGGTTTCTCCGTCAGCAATCTGGTCTGGATGGAGCTAGGCGGCATTTACGCGGTGCCAAATCTGCGCGGTGGCGGCGAATATGGCGAAGACTGGCATCTGACAGGAACGAAGCTGAAAAAGCAAAACGTATTTAACGACTTTATTGCCGCCGCAGAGTGGCTCATTGCCCACAACTATACCCGGGCCGAAAAGCTAGCGATCATGGGCGGCAGCAACGGCGGACTGCTCGTGGGGGCCTGTATGAGCCAGCGGCCCGATCTGTTTGCCGCAGCCCTGCCCGCTGTCGGCGTCATGGATATGTTGCGGTTCAACCAGTTTACGATTGGCTGGGCCTGGGAGTCGGACTACGGCTCTCCCCAAAATGAAGCTGAGTTTGAAGCCCTCTATGCCTATTCGCCGTTGCACAACCTCAAAGCCGGCACTCAGTATCCGGCCACGCTGATTACGACCGCTGATCACGATGACCGGGTAGTCCCGGCCCACAGCTTCAAGTTTGCTGCAGCCCTGCAGGCGGCCCACCAGGGAGAGGCCCCCGTGATGATTCGAATAGAAACTAAGGCTGGACACGGGGCAGGCAAACCGACTCAGAAAATTATCGAGGAAGTGGCGGATAAGTGGGCTTTTCTACAGGAGAATTTAGGCGCTAGCCCGGCTTAGCGCCAACGCCAGAGGCTCTAGGAGGCTTATTGGAGGCGCGATCGCAGGCATTTGCTATAAGAAACTTTTACGGCCTGCCCCAACTGAAATTTATCCGCTAGCGGCTAGCACATCCTGAAAAGATGCGGCATCCTGGAGGCAACTGTCTTGGTCAAGTCCCCATGCGATCGCGTCTCTATGTCAGCTCTCGAAAGCAGCCTGACCCCTGGATTGCTGTCAATCTATCGGCTCTATTTCCTGGTCTGGGTCAGTTTTATGCCGGGAATTCTGGCTTAGGCGCTGGCTTTATTCTGGGCGAAATCCTGCTGATTGGCGGCGCTGTCTGGTCAATTTTTGCGCCAACGGGCAACACCCTCACTGGCCTACTGCTGTTGGGCATTGCCTTCAGTCTCTATCTGCTCAGTATCTGGCAGCTCTATGCCAGCGGCTCCGCCAAGACGCTCAGCCCCCAGGGACAGCGCAGCACCTGGTACGGCGTTTTCCTGTCGCAGATTCTGCCTGGGTTGGGGCATCTTTATTTTCAGCAGGCAGTGATTGGCGGCGGCCTGCTGATTGTGGGCGTCGGTCTGGCCTTTTTGTCTAATACCTATCCGTCACTCACACTGCTGCCACCCTTTATCTGGGCCTTAGCCTGCTATCACCTCTATCGCACTCAGGTGAGCGGCACCCAGCGCTGCCCCTGGGCGATCGCCGTTGTGGTCGCGGGCTTGATTATGATTCGTCTGACCGTCGGCACCATTCCTAGCTGGATTCAGCAGTCGGTGGAGCAGTGCATTATTCCCAGTGAATCAATGCTGCCGACGCTAGAGGTAGGCGATCGCCTGTTTGTCAGCAAAGATCCCTTCTATCAGCCTCAGCTTGGCGATATCGTAGTGTTTATCCCGCCGATAGCGGCGCTAGCAGAAACGGCTGTTTCTGTAGACACCCTGCTGGTTAAGCGCGTCATTGGTTTGCCGGGTCAGCAGGTACGGGTAGAAAATGGCCAGGTTTGGATTAACCAGCAAGCCCTAGCAGAACCTTATCTATATACACCCCCTAACTATCGCTGGGGGCCGGAGACGGTTCCAACTAATGCCTATTTTGTTTTAGGAGACAATCGCAGTGCCAGCGGCGATTCTCACGTGTGGGGCTTTTTGCCCAGCTCCGATATCCTCGGTAAAGCCTATAAAATTTACTGGCCCCCCACCCGGATTCAACCTCTGGAGTAAATAAGTAACCTATGGCGGCTGAGCATCACTTTATTCTAGATTTGACCCTGGCCTTGGGCGCTTCAGCCATAGGCGGCTATGTTGCCCACCGCTTCAAGCAGCCTGCTCTACTGGGCTATTTGGCGACGGGGCTGCTGGTAGGGCCATACGGATTCCGGCTGCTGCAAGATACTGAACAAATTCAGGCTCTAGCTGAGGTGGGCGTCGCCTTTTTGCTGTTTGCGCTGGGGGTGGAATTTTCTCTGACCGAGCTGAAGCGAGTCAAAGATATTGCCCTGCAGGGCAGCCTGTTGCAAATCGGGCTGACGACGGGGTTAGTGGCGGCGATCGCCCTTTGGCTGCAGTGGGCCGACTCGCCCGTAGAGGGAGTTTTCTTAGGGCTGGTGCTGTCTCTCTCCTCGACGGCGGTAGTGCTGAAAACCCTGGTGGAGCGGGGAGAAACCAACACGGTGCACGGCCAAATTATGCTGGCAATTTTGATTGCTCAGGATCTGGCTTTGGGACTGATGCTAGCATTTTTACCCGCGCTAACAGAACCCGATCAGCTCTGGCCGATGCTGGGCGCGGCGCTGCTAAAGGTGCTGATTTTTCTGGGCGGGGCGATCGCGGCAGGGCGCTGGCTGGTACCCCGGCTGATTCAGCGGATTGCGGCCACGGAGAATAACGAGCTGTTTCTGCTGACCGTGATCGCCCTCTGTCTCGGCGTCGCCTGGATTACAGCGGAGCTAGGGCTGTCAATTGAAATGGGCGCTTTTGTCGCAGGTCTTATGATCTCTGAGATTGACTATGCCGATCAGGCTCTGGCTAAGGTGCTGCCCCTGCGGGATACCTTTGCCTGTCTGTTCTTTGCCTCCATCGGCATGCTGATTGATCCCCAGGTGCTAGCCCAAAATTGGGGACCAATCATCGGCCTGGTAACGCTGGTCATGCTGGGTAAAACCGTCATTATCTTGCCGATTGTGCTGAACTTCGGCTATTCCTTCAAAACGGCGGTGAATGCCAGCTTCGGCCTCAGCCAGATTGGGGAGTTTTCCTTTGTGCTGTCCCTAGTGGGGTTTGAAATGGGGCTGATTGGCGAGCAGCGCTATTCACTGCTGCTGGGCACCACGGCAATTACCCTAATGCTGACCCCCATCTGGCTCAAGAGCGCTCCCCGCTTTGCCGATCTCTTAGCCCGTCTGCCACTGCTAAAACAGTACCTGAAGCAGCGAGAAGAACCCCGGCTGCTGTCCGTGCCGGAAACCCTGAAAAATCACGTGATTGTGGCGGGCTATGGCCGGGTCGGGCAGGTAATTGTCAACATTCTGCAGAATCGCGGCTATCCGCTGCTGGTGGTCGAGAACAGCGAAGCAGCGGTGCAAGGATTGCGCAACCGCCAGATTCCCTACATCTATGGCGACGCGGATTCAGAACTGGTGCTAGAGAAAACCCATCTGGAAACGGCCAAGGCGCTGGCGATCGCCCTGCCTGATCCTACCAGTGCCCGCCTCTTGCTGCAGCGGGCTATTAGCCAAGCTCCTCACCTAGATATTATTGCCCGCTCCCACAGCAACAAGGAGATTGACCTGCTGACCCAGATGGGGGCTAAAGAGGTGGTACAGCCGGAATTTGAGGCCGCGCTAGAATTGGGATCACACCTGCTAAAGACGCTAGGAGAGCCACCCCAGGCCATCCACGCCGTTATTGATGGAATTCGCCGCGATCGCTATCGCAGTATTCGCCCTATTAGAGAATAGGCTGGCAAAGTTTTGACTCAAGCCGACATGGCCGTTTTACGTTTTCAGGGCTACAGATTTAAATAGACTTTGATCATGCCAAATCGCCCAAGCTCAAATCTCAAACCTCAAAATTCAGACCTGGTCTCAGACGCTCCCGCCTGTGAAGAGTCGCTAGTCCACATTAAAAATATTCGTCACGTCCAGCCCCAGATTCTGTCAACGGATAAGGCTCAGCGAATGGCGGAATTCTTTGGCGTTTTAGCCGATCCCAATCGCTTAAAGCTGATTTCAGCCCTGGCTAAACAAGAACTCTGCGTCTGCGATCTGGCAGCGCTGGTCAAAATGGGAGAATCTGCGGTTTCCCACCAGCTCCGCCTGCTGAGGACTCTGCGCTTGGTCAGCTACCGCAAGCAAGGCCGCAATGTCTACTATCGCCTCGCCGATCAGCACGTGCTCAATCTGTATCAGGAAGTTGCCGAGCATTTAGACGAACCAGCCGACTAGGTCCATCTCGTACCTGTCCTATTTTTTTGATGTAATATCTGAACAGATATTCATGTATTTACCCTGTTAGGTACACGATGGGCGCTTGCCATTCACACAGCCATAACCCAGTCAAAACCGCCCCTAGCCAGCCCGGCTGCTGCGGTCACAATCACGGTCAGGCGGCGGCTGAGTTTGACGCTCAGTCAGCCCTGCGCCCATTTGCGATCGCGCTGGTACTTTTCCTGGTCGGTCTGATTTTCCACCAGCCGCTGCACAATACGCCTTTTGCCCTGGCCGAGTACGCGGTTTTAATTCCGGCCTATCTGATTAGCGGCTGGAGCGTTCTGACCACGGCAGGCAAGAATATCCTGCGGGGACGGCTGTTTGACGAAAATTTTTTGATGACAATTGCCACGCTGGGAGCGATCGCTATTCACGAGCTGCCAGAAGCCGTAGGCGTGATGCTGTTTTTTCAGGTGGGGGAGCTGTTTCAGGATTTAGCCGTGGGGCGATCGCGGCGATCGATTAAGTCGCTGCTGGCGGTGCGGCCAGAGATGGCTCATCTCAAGCTGGGCGAAGAGACAAAATCGGTCGATCCCGAAACCGTGGCCATTGGCAGCACGATTGTGGTGAAGCCGGGAGAGCGCGTGCCGCTGGATGGCGAAGTGCTAGCGGGTCGTTCTCAGGTAGATACCTCAGCCCTGACCGGCGAGTCAGTCCCGCGACAGGTTAAACCGGGCAGTCAGGTCTTGGCAGGCATGATCAATCAGTCCGGGCTGCTGACCCTGCGCGTGACCAAGCGGTTGGCCGACTCCTCCATCGTCAGAATTCTCGATCTAGTAGAAAATGCCAGCAGCCAAAAAGCGGCGACGGAAAAATTTATTACCCGCTTTGCCCGCTACTACACGCCCGTTGTCGTTTTCTTATCCTTAGCCGTAGCGATTTTACCGCCGCTCTTGCTGCCAGGCGCTACCGCCGCCACCTGGACTTATCGGGCCTTGGTGTTACTGGTCATTTCCTGCCCCTGCGGCTTGGTCATTAGCATTCCGCTGGGCTATTTCGGCGGCGTCGGCGGTGCGGCCAGACGCGGCATTTTAGTGAAAGGTGCTACCTTCCTCGATGCGCTGACCCAGGTGCAAACCGTCGTTTTTGACAAGACCGGCACCCTGACCCAGGGCAACTTCAAAGTGACCGAGCTGGTGACTGATAACGGCTTTTCTCAGGCTCAACTTTTAGAGCTAGCCGCGATCGCCGAAGTACATTCCAATCACCCCGTGGCTCAGTCAATTCGAGCCGCCTATGGCCAGTCAATTGACTCAGCCGCAGTCCAAAACTACCGGGAAATTTCCGGGCAGGGCATTCAGGCTCAGGTCGGCGATCGCCAGGTGCTTGTGGGCAGCGATCGGCTGCTGCATCAAGAAAACATTCCCCATTCGGTCTGCGTTGTCGCCGGAACCGTGGCTCATTTAGCGGTTGATGGTGAGTACGCTGGGCGGGTAATAATTGCCGATGAGCTGAAGCCAGATGCGCCAGAGGCCGTGCAGGCTTTACAGGCCCAAGGACTGCAAACGGCAATGCTCACGGGAGATAGCCAGTCGGTTGCCGATCGCATTGCCAGCCAGCTTGGTCTAGATAACTATCAGGCAGAGCTGCTGCCAGAAGGCAAGGTTGAGGCTTTAGAAAAGATTTTGCAGCAGGCTCAGCAAACTGGAGGCAAAGTTGCCTTTGTTGGTGACGGTATCAACGATGCCCCCGTCATTGCCAGGGCCGACGTTGGCATTGCCATGGGCGGTTTAGGTTCAGATGCGGCGATCGAAACCGCCGACGTGGTGATTATGACCGATGCCCCCTCAAAGGTTGCAGAAGCTATTCAGCTAGCGGGCAAAACGCGGCGAATTGTCTGGCAGAATATTGCTCTAGCCCTGGGCGTCAAGGCGATCTTTATTACCTTGGGAGCCGTGGGACTGGCTAGCCTCTGGGCGGCTGTCTTTGCTGATGTCGGGGTGGCGCTGCTGGCGATCTTAAACGCCGGTCGTGTGCTAAACCGTTAACAGCGGAAAATACAGGTCTATTTATGACGGCGCTGAGCCAAGCGGTTGCCTATCTCACTTACGGTCATACTCAGCCTCCTGACCCGGAAGCGGTTGTAACAGAGCTGCTAGCAGCAGAGAAATCAGCCCGGTCTCATTCAGCTACCTATGCAGATTTGGTCGGTACCTGGCGGCTAGGCTTTATCACCGGCACGAAAAAAACGCGGCAGCGAGCGGGCATTGCCTTGGGCAAGGGCCGCTTTTTGCCCAACTGGCTAAAAATTACGCTGACCTATCAGCCGTTGGAGCAGCCGGAAGCAGGCGATCGGGCGCAGGTCGAGAACCGCGTGCAGCTTGGCCCATTGCATTTAATCGTGAGCGGCCCTACTCGGTTTTACGAGCGGCAGCAAATCTTAGCTTTTGACTTTACCCGACTGACGCTCAATCTCGGCTCACTTCAGCTCTACTCCGGCTTTATCCGCCAGGGAAAACAGCGAGAAGCCGAATTTGCCCAGCAGGGGCTAAAAGAGCAGGCTTTTTTCAAATATTTTTTGGTTCGTTCTGACTGTATTGGCGCTCGTGGGCGCGGCGGTGGCCTTGCCCTCTGGACTGCAGATTGACATAAAAAAGCTGGACAGCCTTAGCCATCCAGCTCTTGAGTTTAGCTAACTCTCTGGAGCAAACGTTTTACACGGCTGCGGCAGACTTGGTCTTCGCATCTAGTTCGCCCTTAGCGTACATAGCTGCGTAAACATCAACAGGCTGCTGCTTGATCTTGCTAGCATTGCCCGCCGTACCGAAGGCTTCGTAGCGCTTCTGGCAGACCTGCTTCATGTACTTAATAGCAGGCTTCATGAAGTGGCGCGGATCAAAGTTGGAAGGATCCTTCGCCGCAGCTTCCCGAATCGCCGCAGTGATAGCCAAGCGGTTATCGGTGTCAATGTTCACCTTGCGTACACCGCTCTTGATTCCCTTTTGAATCTCTTCGATGGGTACACCGTAAGTCTCAGGAATCTGACCGCCGTACTGGTTGATGATGTCCAGCCACTCTTGGGGCACAGAAGAAGATCCGTGCATAACCAGGTGAGTGTTAGGCAAGCGACGGTGAATTTCTTCAATGCGGCTGATGGCCAAAATTTCGCCGGTGGGCTTACGGGTAAACTTATAAGCACCGTGGCTGGTACCAATTGCTACCGCCAGCGCATCTACCTGAGTCGCTTCTACGAACTGAACCGCCTCGTCGGGGTCAGTCAGGAGCTGGTCTTTGCTGAGGGTGCCCTCAAAGCCGTGACCATCTTCTTTGTCACCTTGACCAGTTTCTAGAGAACCGAGGCAGCCTAGCTCGCCCTCTACACTAGCGCCAACCGCATGAGCAACTTTGACGACCTGGCTGGTGACATCTACGTTGTACTCAAAGCTAGCTGGGGTTTTGGCATCAGCTTCCAAGGAGCCATCCATCATCACGCTGGTAAAGCCGTTGCGAATTGCTGAATAGCAGGTTGCAGGGCTATTACCGTGATCCTGGTGCATCACCACCGGAATATCAGGATAAGTCTCGACAGCAGCCGTCACCAAGTGGCGCAGGAAGTTCTCTCCAGCGTACTTACGAGCACCCCGGGAGGCCTGCAAGATTACCGGGCTATCGGTTTCTTGAGCAGCCGCCATGATGGCTAAAATCTGCTCTAGGTTGTTGACGTTGTAAGCCGGAATCCCGTAGCCATGCTCAGCGGCGTGATCCAGCAGCAGCCTCATTGGGACAAGCGCCATAGATATCCTCCTAAATCTAAATATTGCCTAACGGCAACTGTGTCAAAAGATCAATAAGTGTTATTACTCATCAATCTTAAAGCATTTCTGGAAATGAACCTAAAACATTCAAATCCTAAAAGCTTTTGAACCAGCATGCTGGTTCCATAACGCAGTAT
>JAAHIC010001149.1 GCA_010671965.1 Leptolyngbya sp. SIO4C5 | reverse complement strand
AGAGTGGGTGACGGGAGTGCAGACGGGGGCTCGGCCGAGCTGCGGACGTAGCCCGTGGCCGCTTTTAGCCCCGCCATCGTCTCAGAGCGAGCTGCTTCAGTGCCGTAAATGCTGACAAAGATCTTGGCGTGCTGTAGGTCGCCAGAAACATCTACATCAGTGACGCTGACCATACCAGCACCGACGCGATCGTCCTTGATGCCGCTGAGCAGCATCTGGCTAACTTCCCGCTTGATCAGGGCGGCGACGCGAGCGACTCTGCGATTGGTTGCCATGATCTAAACCCTTCTAAACGTTGTGATGAAGATAATTGGACTAAACCCCTAGCCCGAGCATGGCCCGCAGCGTCAGACTGAGAAAGGTGAATCCAGCCACGACGGTTCCAATTAGAGCGATCGCCGTTGTCGGCTTTTTCAGCAGGGGAATTAGGGGCTGAATCGCGTTTAGGAAAATGCCCAGCGTAAAGGAGATAAAGTAGCGGGGATAGCGAGAAACGTTGTTAAAAAAATCTTCCATAATCCTGATTAAGCAGACAATTTTCAGGAATTGTCACGAATTTGCGGCTGATTGCGTGTTAAAAGAGTACCAATGTACGCTTCTTATCCTATCGTAGAAAGTTAAGTCGCTTTGCTGTCAGAAGCGCTAGCCAATTTTGCCTTTGACTTCAAATGTCTGTTCCTGTTTTTTCAGCAGCTCCCCCACGTCCATTCCTCAAATGGGCTGGCGGTAAAGGGCAGCTTATTGCCCAATATCAGCCCTACTTCCCTTCTAATTTTAAGACCTACTATGAACCTTTTCTAGGCGGCGGCGCTATCTTTTTTCACCTGGCTCAGCGCTTGGAGCAGGCAGCGCTGATGGATATCAATCCGGAGCTAGTAAACGTTTATCAATGCATTCGCGATCGCGTAGAAGCTGTAATTGAGCAGCTAAAGCAGCACAAAAAAAATCACTGCAAAGAATATTACTATCAGATTCGAGCTAACTCAGACGCTTCCCCCGTTAAAAGAGCGGCTCGCTTTATTTATCTTAATAAAACTTGCTATAACGGTCTTTATCGAGAAAATTCCAAGGGGCAGTTCAACGTGCCGATGGGTCGCTATAAGAATCCAGCGGTTTGCGATCCAACGTTATTAAGGCAGGCGGCAACCGCCCTGCAGCGGGCCGAAATTAGTCAGGGGTCATA
>JAAHIC010001148.1 GCA_010671965.1 Leptolyngbya sp. SIO4C5 | reverse complement strand
TACTAGGGAGAACTGATTGATGGCTGCAATCAACGGCACGATGATGCAATACTTCCACTGGTATGTTCCGCCCGGCGGTACCCACTGGAAACAGCTTCAGGAGAAGGCCCAGGAGATAGCCGAGGCGGGATTTACAGCGCTGTGGCTGCCCCCGCCCTACAAAGCCAGCGGTGGCGGTTATGACGTCGGCTACGGCGTCTATGACCTGTTTGATCTAGGCGAATTTCCGCAAAGAGACACAGTTGCTACTAAATACGGCACCCGCGAAGAATTAGTCTCTGCAATTAAAACTGCTCAGACTGCTGGACTGCAAATTTATGCCGACGGCGTCTTTAATCACCGCAACGGCGCAGACGAGACGGAAGTGGTTGAAGCCGTACCTGTAGCCTGGAACGATCGTAACTATGCCATCGGCCCGCCGCGCAACATTCGCATCTGGAGCAACTTCACCTTTCCCGGTCGCGGCAACAAATACTCCAGCATGAAGTGGCACTGGTGGCACTTCGACGCGGTTAACCACAACGCCGATGATCCCTACGACTTTTCGATCTATCGCCTCAAAGATAAGCAGTTTGATACCGAGGTGGATTTGCGAGAGGGGAACTACGACTTCCTGATGGCCTGCGATTTGGATATGGGCGTGGATCAGGTGCGGGGGGAGCTGAACTACTGGGGCGAGTGGTTTCTAGAGGCTACTGGGGTTGATGGCTTTCGGCTAGATGCGGTGAAGCATATCCGCGCCTTTTTCTTTAATGAGTGGCTCGATCATGTGCGGCACAAGTCGGGCAAAGAACTGTTTGCCGTGGGCGAATATTGGCTGGACGACATTGAAGCCCTGCACTGGTTTATCGGCATTACCGGCGGTCGCATGTCCCTGTTTGACGTGCCGCTGCACTATAACTTCTACGAAGCCAGCAATGCCGGTGGCAACTACGACATGCGGCGGATTTTAGACGGCACGCTGATGCAGCAGCAGCCCAGCAAGGCGGTTACCTTTGTGGAAAATCACGACTCCCAACCGCTGCAAATGCTGGAATCTGTTGTAGAGCCTTGGTTCAAGCCCCTGGCCTATGCCCTGATTTTGCTGCGGCGCGAGGGCATCCAGATTTCGTGGTCGTTGCCGTCCTTGCCTTTGTCTACATAGTGAGCGCCGTAGTAGTCGGCATAGAAAACGCAGGGATAGCCCTCGCGCCGCAGCAAAATCAGGGCATA
>JAAHIC010001147.1 GCA_010671965.1 Leptolyngbya sp. SIO4C5 | reverse complement strand
TAGAGGAGCGGGTGGCAGCCCGTACGGCTGAGTTAGAAGTCGCTAACCAGGTGAAAGATAATCTCACGAATACTGTCTACGACAGAGCGATAGCGCTGTTCGCTCAGGCTCAGAGCCTGTCTAGCAGCCTCGATTTCGGCCTTGGCTGTGCGCTCTCGTTTTAGCAGATTGTCTTTCACCTGGTTAGCGACTTCTAACTCAGCCGTACGGGCTGCCACCCGCTCCTCTAGTTCCTGATTCAGCGCCGCCAAGCGGAATTCCATCTGCTTGCGCTCGGTGATATTTAAGCTGACGCCAATAATGCGATGAATGTCTTTGTCGGCATCGTTCAAAGGAGTCAGGGTAGTTAACCACCACGACTCCTGGCCTGAAAAAGGCAGCTTTTCCTCGTACTCAACCGTCTGCCTTGCTGCCACACAGGACTGATAGCGCGATCTCACTGCCGCGGCTGCCGCAGCGGGCAAGATATCTTCTGGCCCACTGCCAATCACATGGTCAGCCGATAGACCTGTCAAACGCTCAGAAGCGGGATTAAAGCCTGCATAGCGAAAATTTCCATCGGGCAAAACATCCACGACAAAAATTGCTTCTCTGACATTGTCGTAAACGCTGCGTAAAAAAAGTTCTTGTTGACGCAGCGCTCTCATGGTCTCCTCGTGATCGGCCTGTAGCTGACTATACTCAATGCGGGTGTCTGCCAAATTTTCCTGCAGGCGATCGCCACGACTGCGCGCCGTAGGCTCTTGAGGATGAAACGCATCTGGAAACTGAGCCATAAAACATTAACGAAAAAATTCGAAAGACAACGCTTTAGGACTGAGCGATCATAACTGGGATCTAGACAGGGTATCTCAGCCGAAACCTCTGTCAAAATGCCAGTCAGACATCAGTAAATCGTGAAGCACAGGGAGCTAGCTGCTAGGGACAGCCTAGCGCAGTCCTGATCCCCACCTTATAAATTCAATCATCCCTAAAACCCGACAGCGTATGACTATAGACAGATATCCAAATGGTTCAACTCTGTGGGTAGTTTCTCGGATCTTCATCGCCCAGCAATTCTATCCTGAAAGCGCAATCCATCAAAATTTCAGAATTTGGCTAATCGTCTGCGAGGCCGTTGAGGCTCAAAGGCGGTTTTCCAAGTCTTGATTAAGAAATGATACTCCCCCAAAATCTATCTAGAGATTTATCTAGCTAAGACAAAAAATAGTTCTTTAGA
>JAAHIC010001146.1 GCA_010671965.1 Leptolyngbya sp. SIO4C5 | reverse complement strand
TTAGGAGAGACGCAGATTTGTGGTCAGCCGCAAACTATTGTGGTCTTTGGTCTGCACAACTTGGGGCTGTTGCTGTCTTTGGATGCGCAGCCGACGGGCTTTGCGATGGATGCTGATCCGATCGCGGGAGCAGACTTTGACAATCCGCCTGAACAGATCCCTTATTTGGGCGATCGCTTAACCACACAGCCGGAAAATTTAGGCGTTGCAGCTCAACCGTCTCTAGAAAAACTGACCGCGATCGCTCCAGATCTGATTGTGGGCGTCGACTATAGCGCCGATACTTACAGTTTGCTATCGCAAATTGCCCCCACGGTGCTCACCGGAGATCCGGAGATTAAAGATCAGTGGCAAACCAATTTGCAAGCCGTTGCTCAAGCCCTGGATAAGGAAGAACAAGCCACCACCTTGATTGCCCAACATGCGGCCAAAATTGCCGCCACCCGCACCGCCTTGGCCGATGCCGTCAGCACTTATCCCCAGCTTCTGGTAATCGGTGCGAGTGATTTGTCTAGAGGTTTTTTTGCCATTGGAGGTGACAGTTACTTGGGTGGGATATTAGAAGCGATCGGGTTTGAACTCGTTCATCCCCCGGCGGCAACCGGTCAAATCGGTGCACCAATCTCCCTTGAAGCCCTACCTGATTTAGACGAGGCCGACAGCATCATTTTGCTGGGGTACAGCCGAGACTTGCAGACCCTGACAGCCGCTATCCAAACCAAGTCGGCGAACCAATCGGTAGAAGAACGGCTGGAAACTCAGCAGCTACAAGACATCCGGGCCAAGTGGCAAGAAAATCCGATCACTCAAAGTCTAACCACCAGCCAAGAAGATCGCGTCTACTTTGCCACCTACGCTCGCTGGAGTTTGCTCAACAACCCTCTGGGCATCGACTTGATTCTGGAGCAATTACAACAGTTCTTTGCCAATGATTGACCTCACTCCTTCACATCATCTCCACCTTTTCACTTCAGCTTTCACCAGCAAATGCGAACATTCATTCTGATCTGGTGTGGCCAGCTGGTCTCGACTATTGGCAGCTACATGACCTTTTTTTCGCTGACCCTATGGGCTTGGGAGCAAACGGGCTCAGCGACAGCATTAGCGCTGATTGGCTTCTTTTTTCAGCTGCCACAAATCCCCACAACGCTGTTTGCAGGGCTGATTGTCGATCGCTACAACCGCAAGCGCCTCATGTTGTTAGGGGACGCGATCGCCGCGATCGC
>JAAHIC010001145.1 GCA_010671965.1 Leptolyngbya sp. SIO4C5 | reverse complement strand
CGCTGAAAAAATTATTGGTTTCAGCGAGGAGAATAATTACTATGGCTAACGAACAGAAGAAAGAAAAGTCTTTTGCTGAAAAGAACGAAGAAAGAATTGAAAGAGCGGTCGATAAGATCGAAGAAACTGCTGGTAAGGAAGTAGAAAATCAATCTTCTAAAAAAGAACAGTAGATCTAGCCTCGCTCAAAGATTGGGTTGAAGCGCTTTCTGTGGAAGGCGCTTTTTTCGACTGCTGATCGGCCTTATCATGAATTGAAATCTCGATTAGGCGTTACAGTGAGCGGTAAAGTTTACCTAGTGGGGGCAGGTCCCGGTTTAGCGGCATATCTCACAGTGCGCGGTCAGCAGCTTTTGCAGCAGGCTGAGGTACTGGTGCATGATGCTCTGGTAAGTGCAGAGCTGCGATCGCTAATTCCCTCCACCTGTCAGCAGTTTGATGTTGGCAAGCGCGGCGGTCGCCCCAGTACGCCCCAGTCAGAGATCAATCAGCTTTTAGTCCAGCAGTGCCAGCAGGGCAAGCAGGTTCTACGGCTCAAGAGCGGCGATCCGTTCATCTTTGGTCGTACCCAGCAGGAAATTCAGGCGCTCCAGGAAGCTGGCTGCGCCTTCGAGTTAGTACCCGGCATTTCCTCGGCGCTAGCGGCTCCCCTGCTGGCCAGCATCCCCCTCACCGATCCGGTCTTGAGCCACAGCTTCGCGGTACTGACCGGGCACGATTTAGACTTGCACAACTGGGAACTGCTGGCCGGGTTAGAAACCTTAGTGATTTTGATGGGAACGCGATCGCTCGGAGAAATTACCCATCAGCTCATAAGCCACGGCATGCGCCAGGAAACCCCCATTGCCCTAATCCGCTGGGCCAGCCAGCCGCAGCAGCAGATTTGGCAGGGAACGCTGCTCAATATTGCGCAGCTCACTAAGGGGGAAAAGCTGTCTCCCTGCGTTATGGTCATTGGAGAAGTGGTCAGGTTACGGGAGTTTTTGCAAATGAAGGTGTCCCCTGCAGCCGTCTCGCCGCGTCCGTTAGTTGGCAAAACCGTGCTAGTCACCCGCTCATCCGGGCAGTCAAGCCAATTTAGCGACCTGCTAACAGCCGCAGGCGCTAGAGTGCTAGAAATGCCTGCCCTAGAAATTCGGCCTCCCGCTAGCTGGGCTGATTTAGACCGAGCGATCGCCAATCGAAGCTAGATAGATGGGCGATCGCTCGGTCTAAATCAGCCCAGCTAGCGGG
>JAAHIC010001144.1 GCA_010671965.1 Leptolyngbya sp. SIO4C5 | reverse complement strand
GGGCATTGGGCTGGAATTTAAGGAAGTGACTGCCATTGAAGAAGCGGAAATCCGTATTGGTTTTCTGCAGGGAGATGGCGCTTGGTCCTACCTGGGCCGCGACATTTTGAACCAGGGACAGTTTGAGCGCACCATGAACTTTGGCTGGAGCCTCACCGACCATCCCGACGAAATTGACACGGCTGTCCACGAAATTGGGCATACCCTAGGCTTTCCGCACGAGCACCAAAATCCGAATGCCGGAATTGTTTGGAATGAGGACGCGGTTTATGAAGACCTAGCGGGGCCGCCCAACTACTGGCCCAGAGAAGTCACCTATCACAACATCATTCGCAAAATTCAGCCAGCACTGGTAGAAGGCTCTGATTGGGATCCCGACTCTATCATGCACTACCCCTTTGCGGCGGGCATGATTAAAGAGCCCAGCCAGTACAGCAGCGGCCTCTACCCCAAACCCGGCCTGTCTGAAAATGACATTGCCCAGGTCAAACTGTTCTATCCGCCGCAACAGCCTATCTATCCTGAACTGCGACCGCTAGAGTCTCAGACGCTTTCACTGAAAGCCGGAGAGCAAAAAAACTTCAACGTTATTCCAACTGCCACCCGCCACTATAGCTTCCGCACGTTTGGGGAGTCAGATACGGTGATGGTGCTGTTTGAAGAGCGCGACGGCGAACTACGCTTTTTAGCAGGAGATGACGACAGCGGTACTGACTTGAACGCTCAGTTTACGGTACGACTGACTAAGGGTCACAAGTACGTCTTGCGGATTCGGCTCTACTACAACTTCTCGACCGGCGATACGGCAGTGATGATGTGGTGAGGAATTTTGTACACTGAATCTCTAAGCTTGGTGGGTTTTCTTCACTATGGGTTCAGTGTTGTCAGTGCTGCAATCATTAATTGGGCAAACAGCGGGGCGGTGGCGTCAGATGGTCGCGATCGCCCTGAGCGGTGTTTTGGCGATCGCGTCTGCAGGCTGTAGCCTCGATCAGTTCCGGGCCAGCGCCGCTAGAACTTCTCAGCTTGTGGTTGCGTTTTCCGAAAATCCTAAAACTTTCAACGCCGCGCTCAGTGCTGAGCGTCCCAACGTTTTTGACTACTTCACCTATGAAGGGCTGCTAGGGCAAAACGGTATTACCGGGGAGCTAGAACCCGCCCTGGCTGAGTCTTGGGAAATTTCAGAGGACAACGGTGCGGTTGTCCTCTGAAATTTCCCAAGACTCAGCCAGGGCG
>JAAHIC010001143.1 GCA_010671965.1 Leptolyngbya sp. SIO4C5 | reverse complement strand
TAGCCGCCGTTGAGCTAGACAACCCCATCTATTGGCGATCGCCCCAGCCCAGCCAGACGTTTCATGGCCGGGATATCTTTGCGCCTGTGGGGGCTTATTTAGCCAAGGGCACCACGTTTACTCTGCTGGGAACGGCGATCGCTCCGTCTAGCCTCAAACGCCTCCCCGCCGTGGACTACCAGCGACAGGGAGCCGGCTTCCAGGGGGCGGTGCAGTATATCGATCGCTTCGGCAATCTCGTCACCTCCATTCCGGGCAAAGTTTTGCAGCAGCGGCAGTGGGTGGCTAGCCTTGATATTTTAGAAATTCAGTCGGTGACAGCCTACGGAGAACAGCCAGCGGGCAAGCTGGTGGCGCTAATTGGCAGTCACGGCTGGGTAGAGATTGCCGTTAGCAACGGCAGCGCGGCGGCTGAGCTGAAGGTGACAGCGGGTGATCCGGTAGAGGTGCGCTTTATTGACTAAGCTGCCTCAAGATTAAATCGCTAATCGCGGCTGACAATTTTTAGAATAGAAACAATTCTCCCAATAGCCGCGCCGGAAAAGTTTAGCCCCATGACTCCCCTCAAATTTACGATTCCAACAATGGCCTGTGCGGCCTGCGCCGAAACGATTACGCAGGCCGTCCATCAGGTAGATCCCAATGCCCAAGTTGAGGCTGACCCCACGACCAAACTGGTCAAAATTAACACGGTTGCCTCCAACGCGGCGATCACAGAAGCGATCGCTATGGCTGGCTATCCCATTGCGTAATCAATTGTAATAACTGCGGTGTGAGAGGCTACGAAACCTAGCTATCTCAGGACTTCAAGCAATAAGTTCATAGCTATAATTTCTGGCAAAAAACGAAAAACTATCAGAATGTCACCTAATTTACAGTCATTTCAAGAGAGAAAAACTATCTTACTCAGTAATCTCCTACGACATATCATTTAACCGGGCTTCCTGCAAGAAGCAACAGTTAAGTGATATAATTAGGAAACTTTAATCCAATCTTAAATAGCCCGATAAATCACAAACTTAAATCAAACCGTTAAAAGCATATTTAGGGAGTCCAGCCGTTGGTTGGGCTTTTTTCTTTAGTCTTCAGCCGGGGCTAACACCAGGGCTGATTCAAAGTCAGGAGAGTAAAACTAAAGCCCCCATGCATCCGTCGAGAATATTAGGCTGGCATCATGTCGAGCAACGGTAGAGATAGGGTTGCGGGTTTACCCTGACGACAATGAATCAGCCCTGG
>JAAHIC010001142.1 GCA_010671965.1 Leptolyngbya sp. SIO4C5 | reverse complement strand
CCCTGCTGAAAAATACTTCAGTTCCAGTTGTTTATGTCGTTAGACATCCCTGCGCAACGGTTCTTTCCGACTTCAAGGGCCAGATCAAGCAGAAAATGCCTACGGGTAGGCAAACTGTTTTAAAGACTTTACTTAAAAGACACAGCCCTGATTTATTCGAGCAGTATAAAAATCGACTGGAAAAGCTTACTCAAATTGAAAAAACTGCCTTGCTGTGGCGGATTGAAGTAGAAAGCTGCGTTAGTGCTGCAAAACACTCTTCACAAGGTCTTATTATCAGCTATGAGCGCTTTGCCGAAGACGCTTACACCTATGCCAATCAAATTTTTGAACACTTTGGTCTAGATTTTGCTCAGGAAACTGGGCAATTCCTAGATAGAATTTATAGCATTAATTCACCTGCCGATATTCCTCACCGTAGTCGAGAATGGGGCAACAAGTTTTTTACAATCTATCGCAATCCAAAAACGCAAAAGGATGCCTGGAAGGCGACAATTTCAGCCGAAGATCGCAAAAAGATTGAGGCAATTGTAACCGATAGCGAGGTTTTTGACTTTTGCGCTGCCTTAAGCGGTTGGACATAGAGAATGGGTGATGAGAGGCGGTCTATTTCAGCGATTCAGCCACTATGCACCGTCATAAATTACCCGGTTGTGTACTGTAAAATGCTTGATGCCTTCGCCATAGTGAAGAAGCCTAAATGATTTATTGGAGGCTTCTATGGAACCCCGCTGGCAGCATCTTGTTCCAGAACTAGTTGATCGCCACCGCGTCATCGATATCGACCGTTTTACCTGGTTTAAGCGGCCCGCTATTGTCAAAATTGCTATTTATGCTGAAGGCTCAATTCGCTTTGACGGCGGCCCGTTTGACGGTCTGCAGCGAGTAATTGCTGCCCTCAACTCTGACCCCTGGCCCTGGGTCAAGTTTGAAACCACGCTGATTCATCGCGGCCCTGACCCCAGCGCTGATATGCAAAACACGACGCTGGATGACGTGGATTTAGACCAATATGATGAACTGTGGCTGTTTGGCATTGCCAGCGGCAATTTGCTATCGCCAGCAGAAATCAGCGCTGTGAATGCCTTCATGGATGAGGGCGGTGGGGTACTGCATACTGGCGATCATGCTTCTTTGGGGCAAGGCATTGCTGGCGCTATTAAGCGAGCGGGAGAAATGCGCCAGTATCCTGCCCCTCCTGCTTCTGCTCCCACCTGGAATAGCACTTTGCGTCCGGGGGTCG
>JAAHIC010001141.1 GCA_010671965.1 Leptolyngbya sp. SIO4C5 | reverse complement strand
TGGCGACCTAGCTCTAGCTGCGCTGCTAAAAACGCAGCGAGCTGTATCTATCCAGTCATCTTATGGAGTCTAGATAATGGAGATAGGTCATTAGAAAACTTCCCGCCCACTACGTAGGTGAACGATGAACGCTCAGCTTATGATTCAGCCCTCTACTTTTATTGATTCGGGCATTCAGGTGAAGTCGGTTCGGGGCGCATATCTGTTCAAGTTCAGCGATGACTTGCAAGAACGGTTAGAAACCCTCAACGAGAAGCAGAGAGCAGCTAATCTCACCTCGGAGGAATCGGTAGAACTAACTGGCATTCTCGAACTCGACCGAATTTTCACCTTGCTAAACGCAAAAATTATTGCTGAGTCTGCTTAGGATGGCGATTTCTAGAGAGCTACGTCAGCAAGTTCGGGAACGAGCTAAGTTTCTATGCGAATACTGTCATTCTTCTGAAGAAGCGAGTGCGGCCCGCTTTGAGATTGATCATATCCAGCCACGATCGCTGGGTGGCTTCGCCTTGACCTGAACGACCAAGCTCATAATGACGGGGCTATTGTCAGAGCACGACGTTTTTGGATTCAAGGCGGTTGGCATCCACCTTCAGCAGATCCAGTGGATTCGTAATATCCAGAGGCGCGATCGCGGTTAATCTAGAGCACTTAAAGTGGTTTAGTTTAGCGATCGTGAAACCGCTTCAGAGGAGCATCACCCGCCTCAAAAAGGGCCAAACTTACTAGCAATCCACCGAATCAGCTCAAGTAGCATAAGCAAGCTTACCGCTCGCCCCTTTCCTGAAAACGCACAACCAGCAAAGGCCCAATACCATAGAGCCTTAAGGCGAGGCATGATGTAACTATGAGCCGTAATCCCCAAATTCCCGGTACAAAAACAATGTCTTCATTCAAATCGGAATCGCTGTCATGTTTTTAGTCAAAGTACAGGAGGCGTAGTCAATGGCTGTTGACGCAGAACTTTTAGAAACCCTAACTCAGATGCCGAAATCTCTTCAGCAAGAGGTTCTACATTATGCCAAGTATCTCAACGAAAAATACTTACAAGCCTATACAACAGAAGAGAGGCCGAAGAAACAACGATTAGCAAGCTCGATAAAAGGAACTTTTAAGCTACCATTGCCGGAAGACTTTGATACGTCCGTGGAACTACTTGATGCTGAGCAGAAAGCTGCCCTCGAAAAGAAGTATGGCTACGGCAGCTTAGCTGGAAAAATTACAATGTCCGATGATTTTGATGA
>JAAHIC010001140.1 GCA_010671965.1 Leptolyngbya sp. SIO4C5 | reverse complement strand
TGGGTAGTCGCAACCAGGGCGTGCGCTGGGCCGCTACTGCCGGACAGTTTTTAGGCTGGGGAGCGATTGGCCTAGGGGCGATCGCCTATTTGACCACCCAGCGCTTTGACGTGCTCTGGATTGCTCTGATTGGCTGGTTCGTGCTGCGCAATGCGCGGGCCTACAACCGGGTCAACGAACTGCAGGAAACCCTAGCGGCGCTGCAGGCAGCAGATGCGATGGTGCGAGACTACCGGGTGGTGGATGCCGACCTAACGCTGCGCCAGTTTGCCGACGACTATCTGCTGCAGGAAGGTCGCCCGCCTATGTACTTCGCCGCCTCTGACGGACGCTATCGGGGCTGGGTCGCGGTTGAAGATTTACGCTCAATTGAGCGCAGCCAGTGGGAACAGCAGTCTTTGATGCAGATTACGCAGCCGCTAAACAGCATTCCCACTGTGCGGGAGTCTACGCCGCTGCCGCAGGTGATTAACCAGCTTGAAGAGCAGGGACTGAGCCGGATTACAGTGCTTTCTCCGGCAGATGCGGTGGCAGGCATTGTCGATCGGGGCGATATTGTACGCGCGATCGCCGCCAAGATGAACATTTCAATTTCAGATGCGGTGATTCAGCGGATCAAGGAAGAAGGGGCTTATCCGCCAGGGCTGCAGCTTCAGGCTATTGCCCGCGCTGCTACTGAATCCTAGAAGGCACTACCTGATGACAGCAGCGCCGCGTCTGCCATGAGTTTAAAGTAATTGGCGATCGCGCACACTGCTAACAGACTCCAGGCGATCAGATCCAGCCAAGCGGCTGGCTTAGCTGCAAAAGACTGAAATTTGAACGGTTTCGTAAACCGACCCGCTGCTTTACGGTTGTTGGCAATGGTTTCGTAAAAGCGGGTGCCGACCCTCATCAGCGGCGACCAGCGCAGCAGCGGCGCTAAAAATCTGAAGGCTGGCGACAGGCTGACAATATAGGCGATCGCCTCAAACTTAAAATGGCGCTTACCCTGCCAGTCCACCACGACCCAGGAGTTTTGAGCTTCCATATCGGCGCAAATCGAGGCTTCACTTTGGGCCGAGAGCAGGGGGGTACGGGGCAGCAGCAGCAAGAGGGTACGCAGCAGGTGAACTACCTTTTTGCAAAAACCACAGTCAGCATCGTAATAAATTCGCAGATCCGCCTGAGGAGGGCCATAGCAGCGCTCAGCCCAGCTTTGCCAAATCGCCGTTTGGCTAGCTTTTTTACCAACGGCGATTTGGA
>JAAHIC010000114.1 GCA_010671965.1 Leptolyngbya sp. SIO4C5 | reverse complement strand
ATTTACACAAACTCTCTAGCTAAACTTCTATGCAGTCTCTCAACCACTTACCCAGCGGCGAACGCTATTTATATCAGCTTTTAGGCCAGATTGAGCAAGGGCATCTGACCGTTACTAATCCCGCAGGTCAAAGTTTTCAATTTGGCGAAGCCGCCGCCGAATCACTGCACCTAATTATTCGCGATCGCCGCACCTACGATCGCCTCATTAGCTTTGGAGCGCTGGGCTTTTGCGAAGCCTATATGGACGGCTGGTGGGATGAGGAAAATAATCGGGTGGCTGAATTTATTAGCCTGCTCTATCGCAACCGGGTGTATTCCAAAGCCAGTCAGCATGTGACGCTGCCGCTGATTTTTAAGGTAATTACCCAGCGCTTGCTGACGCTGCCTACGTCTATTCAAAACAGTCGCAAAAACGTGCAGCATCACTACGATCTGGGTAATGACTTTTACCAATGTTTCTTAGATCCGACTCTGACCTACTCTTGTGGCTATCAGCTTCGTTCTGATGATTCGCTAGAACAGATGCAGTTGCAAAAATATGAGCTGATCTGCCGCAAGCTGGGGCTGCAGCCGGGAGAGTCTCTGGTAGATATTGGCTGCGGCTGGGGCGGCATGTTGCTGTACGCGGCGGAGCATTACGGCATCAGCGGTACCGGACTTACGCTGAGCCAGGAGCAGGCCAAGCTAGCCCGTGAGCGGATTGAGGCGAAAGGGCTGAGCGATCGCCTCAAAATTGCCGTCGCTGACTACCGCGAGTTTGCAGAGCCGCACGATAAATTTGTCAGTATTGGCATGTTTGAGCATGTGGGTAAAGGCAGTTTTGCCACCTTTATGCAGCAGGCGAAAAAGCTGCTCAAGCCCCACGGCACAGGCTTGCTGCACACAATCGGGACGGAAAGCTCAGAGCGGATTGGCCCCTGGGTAGATAAGTACATTTTCCCCGGCGGCTATGCGCCGCAGCTCCATGAGCTAACCCAGGAGATGCTAGCGGCGAAGCTATCGGTGGCCCACTGCGAGAACCTGAAACCCCACTATGCCGAGACGCTGAAAAAATGGGCCGAAAACTTTAGCCAAAACCGCGATCGCGTCGCGGCTCTATCTCCTGCCTATGACGAGCGCTTTTTGCGCATGTGGTATCTCTACCTGCAGTCCTTTGAAGCGGCTTTTAGAGATGGCAGCCTACACGTGTATCAGCTCCTGTTCTACAAGGATAAGCAGTGGCGTTTACCCAAAGCGCTCAATTTCTCTCTGAGTTCGTTGCAGCCTGTGAGCAAGTAGATGGCCATAAGTAAACAACGCCGTAGGGTGCTGTTAGGCAAAGCCGTAACGCACCGTTCTGTAAGGCTTCGATGCGTTACGCTGACGCTAACGCATGCCTACATGAAATTATGGCTGCCTACTTACTCAGTAAGTGCATGAACAAAGGCAATCAATCGGTTAGTCGGGGGAGCAGCTTGCCCAGTTGCTCGCCAAACTGGTGCTTGAGGTCGCTGGCATCCTTATAGTCTTGATAGAAATGGCCCATATCAGAGAGCGTCTGTTTGAAGTTGAGCAGGGTCATGATTTCGGGCATAATGCTGCTCATGTTGATGGCGGCATCTTTGAAGTAGGTAAAAATTAAGGGCTTATCGCTGTCCTTGAAGGTTTCTAGCGCCGTGAGAAATTCTTCTTCGGTGTACTGGCCGACTTTCGTGTAGGCGAGGAGTACAAACACGTCACAGCTGGCGATCGCCTTATTGTATTCATCCTGCGATCGCGTCTTGGACATAGCATTGAGAAAGTCTTCCCACAGCACCAGTTCTAGAAAGATGCCGTCTTTGATGTATTCCTTGTTCTTGCGGCTGATGAAAATCTCAAACTGCTCGCGATCGGCTTTCAGCTCGGAGGAGGACGCTAGAAAGATCTGGATGGTTCTCATGTTGGATTGAGGTTTGGGAGCGGCGGGGTTGTCTGGTTCGGATAGGGGCGGTGGCGCGGGTTCGTCACCTTTTTTGTCAGGCAGTTTTTCAACAATGTCGCGGACTGCAAAGCCTTCGAGCAGTAAGCGGAGAGGAACATCTGCTTCGCTGATTTCGCACTCGATGGTGGACTTTTTCCCCGTTTCTTGGCGCTGCTTGAGGCGGGAGTATTTAAAGAAGTGGGGCGGGTTGCTGTTTTGACACTGATGGCACTGACAGGGAATCATTTTGTCGTAGTGCAGTTGATGGTAAGACTGGCTAATTTGGTCTAGCTGATCAATGATGACGGCTCGAAACTCAGGAATGCTGGGCCCAGAAAACCGCAGAGAAATGAGGCGCTGATCTAAATCTTCTTTGACTTCGGCCCAGGTATTGCCCCGGCGGATCACCATGCCGCTGCGCCAGACCCAGTCGTGATTGTCAATATAGCGATACAAGGTGACGGCAAACTGCCAGAAAATGCCCTTGGGCATGAAGGCATCGTAGCGGAGCTGCATGTGGCTATTTTGGCTTTCGTCCCAGTTGTAGGTGGGGGTGTTGGCGGGCAATAGTTGGGGGGCGACCAGTTCGCCGGTGTTGCCAATTTCATACACCAGCCGAAAGTTTTTCATCAGCTCGATCAGGACATCGTGCATGTGGTGGTAGCGCGGATCGTTCCAGATGGCAGCGCAGTCCTGACGGCTGAAACGGCCCGCTTTGGCTTTGATGCTGTCGTCGTCGAAGATGCGGTAGACGGCGTTGGTGGCCCAGGCAGGTTTGAGGATGACTCGGTTGCGCAAGAAGGGCTGGTCGAAGTGGAGCACAATGCCCAAATCGTGAAAGTAGCCGAGTAGAGTGTCGATGTCTTGACGATTGGTGATCTCTTGAGCCTGACAAATTTCGTCGAACTGATGGCGGTAGATATAGTCGCGGCTGTCTTGTTCAATGGCGTGGCGCACATCCACCCAGCGAGCCGGGACGGCTTCGCCGATGTGGGGCAGATGCTGAGCGCAGCGTTCAATGTGGCTGATCAAATCGCGGATATTTCTCAGACGCTGTTGGGCTTTGGTTTGATCGGTTTCTTCCTGCGTCTTGAAGTTGACGGCAATAATTTCCTGGATGCTGTCGGGATAGCGACCGAGCAGATCGGCCCGATTGAGGCTGCGCTGAATGTCGCCCTTTTCATTGAGAACGATGATTAGGGGGCTGTTACCGGCAAACAGTTCAATGATGTTGAGCCAGTAGTTAAAGTCGGTATCGTCTTTGCGGTTGTCAGCAACGAGGACATAGAGGGAGCGCTTGGAGAGAAAGAAGCGATGGGTGTAGTGGTAGATTTCCTGGCCGCCAAAGTCCCAGATATTCAGGTGAAAGGTGCGCTCTGCTGCGCTCTTTGAAGTATCTCTGTCCCGGCAGGAAAAAGTGTGGGAGTGAATGCTAATGCCGCGCGTGCGATCGTCTACGTGGGGCAGGGGACAGTCCGGATCAGGAATTTTGTGGGCCAGGGTCGTTTTGCCGGCTTCCCCTTCGCCGACGATCAGCATTTTGGCTTCGTAGAGGTAATCTTTCCCTTGAGCAGCAAGCTGATCGTAGTAGTTAAGAATCTCGGCATTGCCCTGGCTGACAATTTCTAGCGGCGGCGTTTCTATAGGATTTTCAGACAGGTTGATACAGTAGGATGCATAACCATCTGTGACTATTGCCAGCCTGCCTGTTGCTAGCTCTCTAGGAACTTCTTTGATTTGGTTGTAACTTAAATCAAGCGAGGTGAGGCCTTTTAGCCGGGCTAAAAATGAAAAATCGCTGATTTGGTTGTTACTTAAATTAAGCGAGGTCAGCCCTTTGAGCTCGGCTAAAAATGAAAAATCGCTGATTTGGTTGTTACTTAAATTAAGCGAGGTCAGCCCTGTCAGCTCGGCTAAAAATGAAAAATCGCTGATTTGGTTGTTACGTAAATCAAGCGAGGTGAGGCCTGTCAGCTCGGCTAAAAATGAACAATCGCTGATTTGGTTGTTACTTAAATTAAGCGAGGTCAGCCCTGTCAGCTCGGCTAAAAATGAACAATCGCTGATTTGGTTGTTACTTAAATTAAGCGAGGTCAGCCCTGTCAGCTCGGCTAAAAATGAACAATCGCTGATTTGGTTGTTACTTAAATTAAGCGAGGTCAGCCCTGTCAGCTCGGCTAAAAATGAATAATCGCTGATTTGGTTGGAACCTAAATAAAGCGAGGTCAGCCCTGTCAGCTCGGCTAAAAATGAACAATCGCTGATTTGGTTGTAACTTAAATTAAGCGAGGTCAGCCCTGTCAGCTCGGCTAAAAATGAACAATCGCTGATTTGGTTGAAACGTAAATCAAGCGAGGTCAGCCCTGTCAGCTCGGCTAAAAATGAATAATCGCTGATTTGGTTGTTACTTAAATTAAGCGAGGTCAGCCCTGTCAGCTCGGCTAAAAATGAACAATCGCTGATTTGGTTGTTACTTAAATTAAGCGAGGTGAGGCCTGTGAGCTCGGCTAAAAATGAATAATCGCTGATTTGGTTGGAACCTAAATAAAGCGAGGTGAGGCTTTTGAGCTCGGCTAAAAATGAACAATCGCTGATTTGGTTGTTACCTAAATAA
The DNA here is from genome assembly GCA_010671965.1 of Leptolyngbya sp. SIO4C5. GTDB lineage: Bacteria > Cyanobacteriota > Cyanobacteriia > Phormidesmidales > Phormidesmidaceae > Sphaerothrix > Sphaerothrix gracilis. Next base: position 5,033 of record JAAHIC010000114.1, on the reverse strand, counting down.
AGCGAGGTCAGCCCTGTCAGCTCGGCTAAAAATGAATAATCGCTGATTTGGTTGGAACGTAAATCAAGCGAGGTCAGCCCTGTCAGCTCGGCTAAAAATGAATAATCTCGCAGGTTGACCCTGTACAGATATAAATGCCTGACATAGGTAAACCGATGTAAGGGAAAGTCAAACAGTAGCTCGCTGGTCACCGGCCGTAAAAACAGTCCGCTGACAGCACCGTCCGCTGTCAACGAATAAGAATCTCTTTCAATAAAATCCTGACTTGCCCAATTTCTCGCATTCCTTGCCTGAACATGTTGTTCAAAGCGATCCTCAGGAATTTCTTCTAGCGGACGACCTAATAAGTCTCCGAGTTGGTGAATCAGGTCGAGATCAGACATCAGCGCAGACGTTAGATTCAAGGGTTAGACAGTCAATTCACAGATCCCTAGATTCTGTCATCGGCCAATACCCCACAGCGAAACGGCAGCATCCAGGGATCTTGTTCCAAGACCGCTATGGGTAAGTCCAAGTTAACCTAGCCAAGCCGAAATTAGTTCAATTCAGGTCCTTTAATTCTGCCGTCTGAGTCAACGCCCTGCAATAAGTCAAAGCATTACCGCAATCGCCCCGATCGCAGAATGCTGATCACCAGCCACAGGCCAAACAAACTCGCCGCCGCAAACAGGATGTTGCTGAGAATCTGACCGCCGGGGGTTTGCTGATTGGTAGAGACGATCGCCGCCCCGATGATCAAAGAGCCAACAATAGTGCTAAACGAGCGCCGATTGGCCGCATCGTCAATATTGCGGCGCAGGCTATCGAGTCCCTGCACCGTGATATTCCACTTCAGCGTTTCCGAGCTGAGGCGATCGAGCAAAAAGCCAAACTGACGCGGCGACTCCACCGACAAATTGCGCAGCTCCAGCCCAGTTCGCAGCAGGGTTTGTACCGGATCATCTCCAATGATTTGCTGACGGAACAGATCAAACATCAAAGGCTTGATTTCCTCAGACATATCCACGCTGGGGTTGAACTGTCGGGCTACGCCCTCTAAATTCGCCAGCGATTTAGAATACAAACCGATGTCAGCCGGCCAGCGCAAGTGATTGCGATTAGCGGACTGCATCAGTTCGCTAAACATTTGAGCCGTATTAAATTCTTCTAAACTGAGGCCATAGTATTTGCTCAGCAAGCGGCCATAGTCGGTTTCGAGCTGGTTGATATCAACGGGCTGCAGCGGCTCGGCAATTTGCAAGGTGAGCTGGGCGCAGCGCTCAGCGTCAGAGTTCACCATCGCCAACACCATCTCGGTCAGCGTCACTCGCAGACGCGGATTCATTCGCCCCATCATGCCGCAGTCTAGAATCGCTACGCGGCCATCGTCGAGATAAAACAGGTTGCCGGGGTGAGGGTCGGCGTGGAAAAAACCGTCTAAAAAGTACTGCTGCAGAAAAGCGCGAAACAAGAGGGTCGTCAGGGCTTCCCGTTCTGCCTGAACATCACCGTTATACTGCTTGCCAGTGATGGTGGCTGAGAGAAAGGGCTTACCCTCTAGCCACTGCATCGTCATGATTTTTTTGTTGGTCAGCTCCCAGTAAATCTGAGGCACGACTAGCTTGGACGGATCAAACCAGCGGCTTTTGGAAAGGTTGCGGCGTAGCTGCTGCGTGTACGCCGCTTCCGTAGTAAAGTCCAGTTCCGCTTCTAGAGCGCTGATAAATTCCTCGGCTAGGGCTTTGACGTTGTAGCGCTGACCAAACTGCGTGGCCGAAACCAGCTTGGCAATGTCTCGAATCAGAGAGATATCCCGCGCAACCAGCTTATCGATGCCGGGACGCTGCACCTTGAGGGCGACTGGCTGACCATCGCGCAAGGTGGCTTTGTGAGTTTGCGCAATAGATCCAGCCGCGATCGCCTTGTAGTCCAAGCTGGCAAACAGTTCTTCAGGCGGGCGGGGCAGGTTTTTACGAATAAAAACCTCCATTTCAGAGGCCGATACCGCCGGTACCGTAGACTGCAAAGAACTCAGCTCCTCGATGTAGCTCTGAGACAAAACATCCGGGCGGGTACTGAGCAACTGACCCAGCTTGACGTACACAGGCCCTAGCTCAGTCAAAATATTGCGCAAGACCGCAGGGGGCGGGAGGTCTGGTTCATCTGCCTTCCCCCCGGTGAGCAGACGCCGCATATAGTCCCAACCGTTGCTCAGAACAACTTCGATAATTTCGCCCTGGCGGGACATAGAAGAAGAGGCAAGCATACTTTACTCTCGGTTAAGCTGAATCGATGCTAACGAATATTTAAGCTGAAGCGCTCTATGACGGCATTGAGTGCTAGGAGTCCTCACCCCCACGTATTGTGCGCAGAAGCCCGTATCCTCACGTCTAGCAGAAGATAGATTGCCAAACCCGAATACGCTTAAATGAAGCCTATGGGCGCAATTAATCCTTACCGACTTAAAATTTCTCAGCTCCGGGCACTGGTGGCGATCGCTGACTTGGGCACCTTTAGCGATGCGGCTTTGCAAATCGACCTCTCTCAGTCAGCCGTCAGCCACGCGATCGCTACGATGGAAGAAGAGTTAGGCGTAATCTTGCTCAGCCGGGGTCGCCAAGGGGCAGTCTTAACGCCCGTGGGCGAACAAATTACCGCTGAGGCCCGGCAGATTTTACGATCTTTAGCAGCTCTCTGCCAGGTGGCCCAGCGAGCCAGAGGTTTAGAGACAGGGCAGGTACGGGTCGCCGGATTTCGCAGCGTTGCCACCCATTTGCTTCCTGCCGTAATCGCCAGCTTTCAGCAGCAGCATCCCCAGCTCAGCGTCACCATAGACGAACACCATCACTATCATGACGTGGAAGACGCTGTGCGTCAGGGACGGGCAGATGTGGGCTTTACCTATTTACCCACGTCTTCAGACTTTCAGGTTTGGGAACTGCTGCGCGATCGCTACTTGGCCCTCTTGCCCCCCAGCGCCGCTGGCACTGAGTCGCCGATTGACTGGCCAACCCTGACCCAGTATCCGCTGATTTTGAGTCCGGCTGATGATGGCGATCGCCAAATGCTCACCCGTTATTTAGCTAATTATGGAATAACTTTGCGCCCTGCCTATGAAGTGCGCGAAGACTCCACCGTCATCAGCATGGTGCGTCGCGGCCTGGGAGCCGCCATTATGGCTCATCTGGCAGCAGAGCCAATTCCCGAAGACGTTGTGGCCGTAGAATTTGAGAACAAGCTAGAGCGAGTCATCGGCGTTATCGTCTCAGCAGAAGCACTCCAGCCCCCTGCAGTCTATGCTTTTCTCGACGCTCTTAAATCTGTTTGGCTATCCAACTAAAAGAAGAACTGCAGAGGCCGGACTGAGATCGGTACACTAGTAAAAGAGTTGCTGATTGGGCAGCGCTAGATTTCAAAGCGCGATCGGCAGCTACAGCGCCGAAAGCCGACTTGCAAAGGAGTTAATTTAGTTCATGAGCTACGACTTTGATCTTTTTGTCATCGGGGGCGGTTCCGGCGGCATTGCAACTGCCCGCCGCGCAGCTCAGTATGGGGCAAAAGTTGGTATTGCCGAAAACGATCGCTTAGGCGGTACCTGCGTCAATCGGGGCTGCGTCCCCAAAAAGCTCATGGTCTATGCCTCCCACTTTCCAGACCATTATGAAGAAGCTGTCGGCTACGGCTGGAGTCCGGTTGAGAGCCAGTTTGACTGGACAAAAATGATCACCGTCGTCAACAACGAAGTGACACGGCTCAACGGCATCTATGAGCGGATGCTGGTAAATTCTAACGTGCAGCTTTTTCGGGCCTATGCGCGCCTGCTAGATGCTCATACCTTAGAAGTGGGCGATCAAAAAGTGACGGCAGACAAAATTTTGATTGCGGTAGGAGGCGTACCCGTTCGTCCCAGTATTCCCGGCATTGAGCACGCCATTGTTTCAGACGATATTTTTCACTGGCCTCAGCAGCCAAAACATGCGGTAATTCTGGGTGCGGGCTACATTGGCTGTGAGTTTGCCTGCATTCTTAACGGTTTGGGGTCTGAGGTGACACAGGTTTTTCGCGGCAGCAAGATCCTGCGAGGCTTTGACGATGACCTGCGCACTGAAATTCAGGAGGGCATGCACAAGCACGGCGTCAATATCTGTCACGACAGCAAAATTGTCTCGGTTGAGAAAAAAGACGACGGCGTGGTGGTCAACATTGAAAACGCACAGGGGGTTTCCCAGGTCTTTGCTGACGTGCTCTGCCTAGCCGCCTTGGGCCGCAAGCCAAATTTAGATAATTTGGGGATTGAGAATACGGGCGTCGAGGTGAATGCCGGGGCGATCGCAGTTGATGAATACAGCCGCACCGCTGAGTCCAATATCTTTGCTGTGGGCGACTGCACCGATCGGATCAATCTTACCCCCGTAGCTATCAACGAAGGCCGCGCCTTTGCCGATACTGAGTTTGGCGGCAAGTCCCGCCAGATGAGCTACGAAAACGTGCCTACTGCCGTATTTACGACGCCTGAAGCGGGCACTGTGGGCCTCACCGAAGCCGAAGCCGTTGAGAAATATGGCGCAGATGGCATTCATGTCTATCGCTCTCGCTTCCGCCCCATGTACTACACCATTCCCAATAAAGACGAGCGGACGCTGATGAAGCTGATTGTACACAAGGAGAGCGATCGCGTTTTGGGTGCGCACATGGTCGGTGACGCCGCCGCTGAGATTATTCAGGGCATTGCGATCGCGGTCAAAATGGGCGGTACTAAAGCTGACTTCGATGCCACCGTTGGCATTCACCCCAGCTCAGCCGAAGAGTTCGTGACGATGCGCTAGCAATCATAGCCGAATCTTGTTGCCGCCCTCTTGGGCAGAAGTATTTTACACAGGGAAAACGCATGCTCAAGCAGTTAAGACTTCGAGCAGATAGTCGTTGTCCCAGCCGGCTTTGAGGCGCTTAGCCTTCTTGCCGACTTTGACAGAGGACTCTCTAGAGAGCAAGTTGAGGGCGATCTTCCGAATCAGGCTCATGTTTTCAGGTCACGCACCAGAAAACATGAGCCA
>JAAHIC010001139.1 GCA_010671965.1 Leptolyngbya sp. SIO4C5 | reverse complement strand
ACTAACCTATGGCACAGAGCAGTATGTGCAAGATTTGCAGATTCGCTATGTGCCATAGGTTAGTTCCTTTCCTAGTGCCGGATCCTGCTCTCCCCAGATTAGCAGCGTTGGCACCGGCAACACCCCATAAGACTTTTCCTCTGTCAGGGCAAAAAACGCACTGCGGTAATAATTCACCATTGCCGTCAGCGCCCCCGGCTGGGCTGCTGCCCGCCGATATGCCTCTAGATCCTCTGGCGTAAACGCTTCCTGCCGCGCTGCTGCCCCCCGCAGCATCTCTGCAATGGGCTGACAGTCATTCTGCTGCAAAATTAGCTCCGGCAGCCACGGTACCTGAAAAGCCAAAACATACCAGCTCCGGCTCATCTGCTGCCAGTTGAAAGTCTGAAACGCTTCGGCAAACTTAGCCGGATGGGGCAAATTCATTACAATTAGCCGCTCCACCTTTTGCGGATATGCCTCGGCAAACGACCAAGCGATCGCTCCGCCCCAGTCATGCCCCACCAGCACGCAGTCCTCGTAACCCAACGCCGCGATCGCTCCTTGTACGTCCGCTATGAGCTGACTCATCGCATACGCTTCAATTCCTGCTGGTTTATCGCTTTTGTTATAGCCCCGAAGATCCAGCGCCACTACCTTGTAGGCCGCCGCGAATGCCGGAATTTGATGCCGCCAGGAGTACCAAAACTCTGGAAACCCATGCAGCATCAGCATTAATGGCCCTTCTCCTTGAGTGACAAAGTGTAGCTGAATGCCGTTGGTTGCGATCGCGCCATGCTGCCACATAAGAAAGTCCTGCCTGATTGCTGATGGGAACTAGATGAGAACTATGGGTTACGTCGCTAATTTCTTTCTAAAGGGAGTCGATTTGCTAGTGCATTCTCTTCCCTACGGGCGACGGTAGTGAGTTTTGCAGCCTTTTATCTTAATCAAGGTAGACAAAAAATTCGACTCATGGCAGACAATCAGACCCGTCAAGACACCAATCTACCTGAGGAAGTAGCCCAAAACACCGGCGCTAGAACCGCCGCGACCCACTCTAATCCAGAAATCCTGAAAGAAGAAGCTCGCAATGCCGCTGCCGGAGAAAGCCCCAATGCGGCTGGCGGCGCGACTGTTCCCCAGGGTCGATTCACTGTGACTAGATAAAAATTATGATGTAAGGCAACTGCTATCTCCTGTGTTGCCATGACCCTCATCGAAGCCCTACAAACTGTCCCGGATTATCGTAAGGCGCGTGGGAAACGTC
>JAAHIC010001138.1 GCA_010671965.1 Leptolyngbya sp. SIO4C5 | reverse complement strand
GGGTCGCCCATTTCAGTATCGACAGTGCTGAAATGGGCGACCAACTTCACGCCAACCAAGGCAATAAATCCTTTACGCTGAGCCCTTTGCAGCTCCTGAAACAGCACCGCAGGCAACCGCAAAATCCGGCTAAATCGCCGCTGCAGTGGACCTATCGTCAGCCTATTTCCGCCGGTACCCCCTGCTGGTGGCGTATTTCCTTACTGGACGATCGCCTCTTTGGCCGCCTCACTCAGCTCTGGCTCAATCTCAATCCTGAGAAACCTTGGCACTTAGGGCCTGCTAATTTACATGTCACCAGCATTTTAGGAACACCGCAAAGCACCCAGCCCTGGGCCGACTTCTGCAATTATGAGCAGCTCTATGAGCAGGCATCAGATCAAGAACGCAAGCTGACACTTCAGTTCTACACGCCCACGGCTTTTCGCCAGAGCAAATTCGACTCTGCTATGCCAACTCCCGATCGAGTTTTTGGCAGCCTGTTGCGCCGCTGGAACTACTATAGTGGGCTGGAGTTTTCGTTAGAAATTCTAGAGTTTCTGCGACCTAGTTACTTCGATATTCGCACAGAAGTTGCCACTGATCCGCGCAGTCAGTTCCAAGATACCGGAGCAAAAACCTATGCCTGTAATCAGTTCACTGGCTGTGTCGGCAAGGTTACTTACCGAATCTTGGGACAGGTTGATGCAACTACTCTTAAACAGCTCAATACGCTAGCTGACTTTGCCCTCTATGCCGGAGTTGGGCGGAAGACGCCGATGGGGATGGGGATGTGTCGGAGGGGTGGAAGGGTAGAGGAGTTGAGGGGTGGGAATGTTTAGGGGAACGGATATATCCAATGGGTTGCATATGGGTAAGTTTGTGAAAGTTTATCGAGATTTGGAGGTGTATCAAGTTGCTTTTGCAGCAGCTATGAATATCTTCAAGGTGTCAAAACGATTTCCAGTTGAGGAACGATGTTCATTTGGTCAGTGGATGCAGTTCAGCGTGTTCGAGTGTAGTTTGACAGCGACCCAGTACACAAAGCTGCTCAACCGCTTGAATAAATTGATTAAATCGGAGGAAGATAGTATCCGCTTCTATTTTTTGTGTGAGTGCTGTCAGCGAAAGGTGGAGCGTATTGGAGGTGAGGCGGTTCGAGATGATACTGTCTTTTTTGCCTGAGTATTAGTCTGCGCGAGCGGATAGGTGAGATCGGAAGAGGACACGGCTGAAGTCCAGTCCCCAACTCTAGTCCATCTCGTATGTCGTCT
>JAAHIC010001137.1 GCA_010671965.1 Leptolyngbya sp. SIO4C5 | reverse complement strand
TGTTTGGGCCAGCGGCTTAGAGGCCAAGGCCCAAATTGAGGTAACCGGCGGAGAACTTACCATTAACGGTGCTGAGGTCTTTCAGCCAGATTCAGGCGATCGCGTTCGGGTTGATTCACCGACAACAGTCATCGGCAACGAAACCAACGCAATCATCTATGACGGCAATTACCAGCTAGATCAGATTCAAATCGAAACCAATCAGGGGCCAATTCCCACAACTGCCATTTTTCAGCCAACGACCCTGCCGCAATTTGACAGTAATAGTGCTCCAATCACAGGCAACAATATCAACAACGGTAACTTTAGCGGCCAGTTTCAAGGAACGCTTTCATTCCGGAGCTTGACACCAAACGGGGGGGCCCTTTTCCGCAATATTCCAACCACGCTAAACTTCACCGTCACCGAAGCCACTAATCCAACAGAGCTAGGTGCAGTGACTGAGTTTCGGGCTGAAAATTTTGTCTTGACGGAAATCGGTAACGCTGAATCGGCTAATGCCGTTGGCGTAGTTGGACGGCAAACAGCAGTCAAGCTAGTGCAGTATGATTTGGGGAATTTAGACGGTTCTGCCCCTAACGGTGAGGCCACAGCAGAAAATCGCCAAGTCCTCAACCTATTTGTTCCGGCTGCCAGATATGACGTTGCTCGTGAAGGCGTTGGCTTCGGTTATGAGAGCCTTACGCTTGGCTTTGATGATGGTCAAATCTTTACGCCCCCAGGGTTTAATATTGACGGCAGCACCATCTTTGATAATGGTGTCATTGATGATAGTTTTGGCGTTTTAAACACGACGACGACTATCATTGATGGCTTTACCAGCAGCGAAATTGTGACAGTTACCTTTGGTGGTAGACGCCAGGCTAGACCTGTTTTGCCAACTACTATTTTTATCGTCAGGAGGGTTTTTGTTTTTCAAAACGTGCGGGGCGGGGTTTGGTTTGATCCACCTACCGCAGATGGTTTTGAATACACAATGACGCCGCGAGATGTGCCTGTGGGTCTTGCTAGCCGCGTTTTTCCAGGTATGACCGGGGTTGAGCAGGCTGAGGATGCCCTGTTTACCGCGATCAGTGGCTTTCCCCAAGATATCGACGCCGACGATCGCTTTACGGTCATTGTCGATGATCAGGTATTGGGCGAATTTGGCCCTGGCGATCGCCTAAGACTTCAGCATAATCACTGAAGTTAAGCGTATCGCCAGGGCCAAATTCGCCCAATACGCCCACGTCTTACCTCCCGTCACCCACTCT
>JAAHIC010001136.1 GCA_010671965.1 Leptolyngbya sp. SIO4C5 | reverse complement strand
TAAATCATGAAAACCAAGCAGAGCCAGTCTACTCGCCAAAAGATGCATGTCAAGAAAGGAGATACCGTGCAGGTAATTTCCGGTCGTGACAAAGGCAAAGTTGGGGAAATTGTTTCCGTTTTTCCCAAGCAAAGTCGGGTAATTGTTGAAGGCGTTAATATTCGCACTAAGCATGTTAAACCCCGCCAGGAAGGAGAATCAGGCCAAATCACAACGTCTGAATTTCCGATTCATAGCTCCAACGTGATGCTCTATTCCGAAAAGGAAAAGGTTGTCAGCCGCGTTTGCTATACCTTCAACGAGGAAGGGCGTAAGGTGCGCATGTTGAAGAAAACGGGTGAAGTAATCGATTAGGCCCGGATTCAATTCAGTAACTGTCAAATCCCTGACCAAGCCCAGGGAAAGGTAAGTAAAAAAGATGACTGATCAGCTCAAAACTTTATATCACGAAAAAATAGTTCCTAAGCTGATGGATGAATTCCAATACAGCAATATTCATCAGGTTCCTAAGCTGGTGAAGGTCACTATTAATCGTGGACTGGGAGAAGCCTCACAGAACGCCAAAGCGCTAGAATCTTCTGTCAGCGAACTGGCAACTATTACCGGACAGCGTCCCGTGGTGACTCGCGCTAAGAAAGCGATTGCAGGCTTCAAGCTGCGTCAGGGTATGCCTGTAGGCGTCATGATTACGCTGCGCTCTGGACGGATGTATGCGTTTCTCAATCGTCTGATCAATTTAACCCTGCCCCGGATCCGTGACTTTCGGGGGGTCAGCTCTACAAGTTTTGATGGTCGCGGTAACTACACGCTAGGTCTGCGTGAGCAGCTCATCTTTCCTGAGATCGACTATGACAGCATCGATCAGGTGCGGGGCATGGACATCTCCATCGTCACGACAGCTAATACAGATGAAGAGGGACGAGCCTTGCTGAAAGAAATGGGAATGCCATTTCGAGAGAACTAGGCAAACTTTACAGATTTAAAGAGGATTATGGCGGCTAACGACACCATTGCGGACATGCTCACGCGCATTCGAAACGCTACCCTAGCGCGGCATCAGCGAGTAGAGATTCCATCCACGAAAATGACCCGCAGTATCGCTCACGTACTGAAGGAAGAAGGCTTTATTGCCGACTTTGACGAGGCCGGAGAAGGCGTGAAGCGTTTCCGCAATGGTGTCGTTAGCCGCCATAATCCTCTTTAAATCTGTAAAGTTTGCCTAGTTCTCTCGAAATGGCATTCCCATTTCTTTC
>JAAHIC010001135.1 GCA_010671965.1 Leptolyngbya sp. SIO4C5 | reverse complement strand
TTAGGAACGGTGCAGAGATTATTACGGCATCAGAAGGAGTAGCACAAGCCGGAAATATCAACATTTCGTCAAGTAGATTAGGAATTATCAATTCCGCTAATACTCTATTTAGTTCTACGATTCTAAATTCTCAAGCTCGTACTCAAGGAAATGCAGGAAACGTGGTACTTAACTCAAATGAAATTCTACTTGATCAGGGCTATATCTTTGCAAATACTCTGGGTTCTGGTGATGCAGGAACGGTAATAATCAATAGCGATCGCCTAACGCTGCAAGCAAATTCTACTCGCAACAATGCAGCACCTTTTATTTCAGTAGCAAGTCAGGGAACAGGAGACGGTGGCCGTATCGTCGTCAACACTCCAACAGGCATTACGGAACTGTTGGGTACAGATGCAACAAATTTGCCTAGCGCTTTTGTGTTTGCCGCTTTTGATGCAGGTAATCCAGGTTCCTTGAGCATAGACACTCGCCAGTTGCTTATTCAAGACGGAGCCTTAGTGTCTGGCAGTGCTCTTGGCAATCAACCTCCAGGCTCTGTGACGAGTCCAGGAAGTGTCACCATCAATGCTTCAGAACGTATAGAGGTTAGTGGTAGTGGCTCTACTTTACCTAGTAGTTTGGTATTAGAAACATCTAATTCAACAGGTGGCGGGGCTTTAACATTAACTACTCAGCAACTGGCAGTGTTGAATGGAGGAAATGTTTCCGCTCAAACTATTGGAGTTTCTAATGCGGGAACGTTACAGGTTAGTGCCGATGAAGTTCGCATTGATGGAGAGTCCAATGGTTTCAGGAGTCGCCTCTTTTTTGAATCTCAAAACTCTGGGCAAGCAGGCGGCGTTAGCATTGATGCCAATCGAGTTGTTATAAACGATCGAGGCTTGATATCCGTTCGGGGTAATGGAGCTGGCAATGCTGGTGATATTGACATCGCCGCAAATCAGGTAAGGGTAACTAACGGTGGAGAAATTTTGGCAAGTTCTACCAATGGTGCGAATCCTGGAGAAATTACAATTTCTTCTGATACGTTAACTATGGTAAGTGGCGGCAATATTTTAGCGACTGCTAACGATGTTAGTGGAGGTAGAATTAGCTTCAACAACCAGTCATCAATCATATTAGGAAACGCCAATAATCCAAACGTTCCTGATCGAGATTTTGGTAATAATACTATTTCGGCTCAGGTAACTGGTGATGCTGATGTGACTGGCGGCGATATTAGCTTCAATAATGTTCAGAAGAAATTGTAAA
>JAAHIC010001134.1 GCA_010671965.1 Leptolyngbya sp. SIO4C5 | reverse complement strand
ACGTCAGGTTCACGCCGAGGGTGTAGACGCGGCCGAGCGGGTACGCGGCGAAGTCGCTGCCGAGCTGGGTGTTGCTGCCGCCGAACGTGTTCGCCTCGGGGTTGCTGCCGCTGTAGTTCGTCAGCATCAGCAGGTTCTGCCCCGTCACGTACAGGCGGGCGTTCTGGACGTTGTACCGGCCGACGAGGCCGGCGGGGAGCCGGTACGCCACGGTCAGCTGGCGCAGGCGCGCGTACGTGCCGCTCTCGACGACGTCCTCGGTGAGGTACCGCGAGCTGAACGCGGACGGCTGCGTCGTCGAGGTCCCTTCGCCGCGCCAGTAGTTCGCGTTGTAGTCGGCGAGGAGCGGGAGGTTGATGAACCGGTCGATGTTGAACACCTTACCGCCGACGTTCCCCTGCCAGAACATGGTCACGTCGAACTGTTTCACGCGCAGGGCCGTGTTGAAGCCGAACGAGAAGTCCGGCTCGGTGCCGCCGACGACGACGCGGTCGAGGTCGGAGATGGTCGTTCGCTTCGAGACTCGACGCGAAGATTTTCCTTCAAATCTGGAGAATCTTAGTATCCAGCACATAGTTTTATATTTTGCTCGAATAGACGGTGCTTCTTTTGAAGTCCCTGCCACACTGAACTTCTCAGAGAAAGGCAAGACCGAAAGCATCGGCGGAGGGGCAATAACTACTGATGGCATCATAAGTACTCGTCGTGGCAACGCTAGTAGTTGGATTCAAATGATTGGCAAGCGACCTTTTGGTCAGTGGGAATTAGCATTCCCTGATGAGCCCAGTGATACGCTGCCCAACAATCGCCGTGTTCGGGATCTATTTGAGACAGAAGAAATTGAAGATGTCTTGTTAGTCATTACCTACCAAGGACAAACCCCACCGTGGCCAGCCTGACGATTCTGCAATTTCCAACCTGTATCCCCTATCATGAGAGCTGATGAGGTACTGAAACGCTACGCTGCCGGAGACCGAAACTTCGGCAGCAGTAATCTGCGTGGTCAGTCCTTCAAAGGAAAGGAGCTTTCAGGAGTTGACTTCAGCCAATCTGACATTCGAGGAGCAGATTTCAGTCAGTCTAATTTATCCGGCACTAGGTTTAACCACTGCCAGGCTGGCTTAACTCCCCTGCGAACTATCATCTTCATTGTTCTTAGCTGGTTATTGGCTGCGATCTCAGGCTTATTTTTAGGTTTAGCAATATATCTTGTGCTGTTTATACTTATTCCTACCCCTTTACTGATTCAAGGTAA
>JAAHIC010001133.1 GCA_010671965.1 Leptolyngbya sp. SIO4C5 | reverse complement strand
CACTGCTAAAGTCGTCAGGGAATCGGTAAAGCCTTCTTGACCCACTTAGCCCAGTTGGCAGTGGAGCGGAACTGCGGTCGGCTAGACTGGAGCGTTTTAGACTGGAACACCCCAGCAATAGACTTCTATCAGCGCATGGGAGCTGAAATCAAGCCCGAATGGCAACTCTGCCGGGTCACGGGAACGGCCTTAAAAAACTTGGCTCAGAACTGAGCTTGGGGGGCGCACGTCTATGCCACCCTAACGACTTTAGCAGTGATGCAGTTCAAAGTTTGAGGCACTAATGACAGTGCGAAGGATCCCCCCGCCCCCCTCAAATGAGGGGAGGTGGCAACAGCCGGGAGGATCTCATGATTCGTTGGCACCCCGTCAAGTGCGTAAGTCTCGACTCTAAAGCAGCTTTTAGTAGGGGCGGTTGTTGTTCTTGAAGCTGTTGAGCCATTCACGCATTTGCTCAGCCGCAATATCGCGTCCACCTAGACCAAAGGCGATCGCGATCGCCACGGCTACTGCCCCCAGCAGTAAACCAAAGGCCAGATTCACAATATCTGTGGCCACCCCTGCCTGCTGCAGCGCCATCGCGCCGACGAAGGCAATGGTGATGATGCGAGCCGCCTGGGCTAGAGTCCGCGCTTGGGGATTGTTGATGCTGTTGATGGCTCTAAAGGCCAGATTGGCAAAGTAGAGACCAATGGCAAAAACAATGACACCGCTGAGGACACGAGCTGAAACCCGCATAATCGCCCGTACGATGTCTGTAAGCTGGTCAAAGCCGAGGGTTTCAGTAGCGGTGATAACGCCGAATAGAACAATACCGACGAGAACAATGATGCCGACAATCTCAGAAGGCGTGCTGCCCGGAGTTTGTACGGTTGTCTCTGGCTGACCTTCAGCATTGGGAACGGTGCGAGGCTGGCTAGCCGTAGGGCCAGATAGCTCAGGCAGTCCTAAAACGCCAAAGATGCGATCGAAGCCAACGCTGACGAGAATGCTTGTGACCAAGTCGGCAATAAAGCGACCCACCACGTAGGAGAGGATGATAATTACGCCTGCCGTCAAAATTTGAGGCACTGCGGCTAAAGCACGCTCCAGCATGACGATAGCAGGTGCCGAAACAGCCTCTAAATCCAGTTCGTTCAGCGCCACAATGGCGACTGGGATCAAAATCAGCACGTAAACAATGGTGCCAATCAGATTGGATAAGGCTACGCCTTCGCGAGTAGTTTCAGCTAGACCAAAACGGGCACCCAGCCGGT
>JAAHIC010001132.1 GCA_010671965.1 Leptolyngbya sp. SIO4C5 | reverse complement strand
TAGCTCATCGCTGTTCATAGGCGCTTCAGTTAAAAGACAGAATTGTCAGGTTCTAGGAGATTAACAAATACCTGGAGCTAGAACTGTGACGTTTTTTTCTACGGCCTGAAGCAACCGCGATCGCCTTTTAGCATATCTTAGGCACCGCTAGGCAGTCGAAAAGCGCTATCGTCTCTGCTTAAATCCATACTTCTCGATGTAGGTCGGATCCGTTGTGCCCAAAATGCGATCCCAAAAGGTAAAGTACAGGCCAAAATGAAGCTGATGTTGGTGATGATGTATCGCGTGATGCACAGGCCCAATTAGCCCTCGGCCTAGCCACGGCTGTAAAAAGCTAGGGGAAACGAGCTCAAAGCCCAAATGCGTCGCGATCGCCCACAGGGTCATGGCAAGAAAAACGGCTGTGAGCGTAATGAAATGAAGCGGCATCACATAGACTAGGCCCACAAAAAATATGCCATGAATAAAAGCCTCGCTCAGTTCAAAGGCGAATGATGTCCAGGGAGTTGGGATCTTGGAGCGATGATGCCCCTGGTGGATCCGCCGGAAGAAGCGAGGCTGATGTAAAAGCCGATGGGTGAAATAGAAATAGGTATCTTGCAAAACTAGAATAGCCAGAAAGCTTAGCCCCAAATAGCCCCAGCCATATTCTGCAACTGAGCTATACAGGCGAGTGCCTCCGGCCTTGTAAGCGCTCATGATCAAAGCCGCTAAAAACGCGAACAGAAAAGCAGAAGATACTGAGAGCGCAATGTCGTGACGAATTAGCTGCCACTGACGTGCACGTGAAATAGCCTGAAATTGCTGAGAAATCCCTAAAACTGAGGAAAATAGCCAAAAAGCGCCTCCCACCATCACAAAATAGCGTCCTAGAATGAACGCTAAAAAAACCAGCCAGTAGTAACCCACATCGCGAATAATCAATCCAGCAGACCCAATGACAGCATAGAGGGTCAATTTAGCTCACTCCGCCGTCATCCTGCATCTACCTGGCGCTATCAAGTTTTTAGACCACTTTGCTGGGAATAGCAGTCTGCTGCTCGGCAGGAAGCATCGTTTTGCGGGCGCGGGCCAAGAGTTCAGCTTCGACAGGCACTCTCAGCTTTGAGGCTAAGCCGAAAAATTCAAGCAGTTGAATAAAGCTAAAGGTAGGATCTGGCATAATCTGCACCATGCCTTTCAGTCCTCTAGCCGACACGGCATTACTCTAGGCGCTGACGGCGTTATCTATCTGCCAGATCCTACCTTTAGCTTTAT
>JAAHIC010001131.1 GCA_010671965.1 Leptolyngbya sp. SIO4C5 | reverse complement strand
GCGCGGCGACCTCGGCTGCCGTCTCTGCCCGGCAGCGGCTGTGGATTGCCAGTCCCTACCTGCTACCTGACAAAAACACCCGCCAAATTTTGATCAAAGCGTCGCGGCAGGGAACTGACGTGCGTATTTTGACGATGGGATCTCTTAGCGATAAGCCCTATGTTTACTACGCTTCTAGAGAGCTATACGGCGAGCTGCTGCAAAACGGCATCAAAATCTATGAATATCAGCCCAGCATGATGCACGGCAAGCTGATTTTAATCGATCAGGACTGGGTGAGCCTGGGCAGCGCCAACCTCGACCCGCGCAGTTTTTTCCATAACGATGAGCTAAATTTCTCCACCGCCCAGCCGCTGGTCATCCAGCAGCTAGAGCAGCTTTTTCTCCAGGCATTTACTAAAAGCCAGCTAATTGAGCTATCTACCTGGCGATCGCGCTCTTTCTGGAAAAAGCTCTATGGCCGCTGCAGCCTGCTGATCTACTGGCAGCTTTAGCCTTTCGAGGGCAAGGCTTAGCGATCGCTGTAGCGCTCCTCGGCCCAGGGTTCACCCCGGCGGTGATAGCCATTGCGCTCCCAAAAACCGAGGGGCTGTTCTGCCAAAAACTCCAGACCATTAATCCATTTGGCGCTTTTCCAGGCGTAGAGATGGGGCACTACTAAACGCATGGGGCCACCGTGTTCAGCGGGTAGCGGCTGATCAAATAGGGTATGAGCAAAGAAGTTTTCTGGTCGAACAAAATCTTCTAAGGTCAGATTGGTGGTGTAGCCGCCGTAGCAGTGCTCCATCACGTGCACAGCCTTAGGATCAACCTCAATCTGCTGCATAAAGTCAGTCACCTTGACGCCGCGCCATTGGACATCGAGTTTTGACCAGGTGGTAACGCAGTGAAAGTCAGCCATAAACTCACTTTGGGGCATCGCCATAAAGTCGTCCCAGGTAAAGGTTTGGGACACAGCCAAACCGCTCACCTCAAACGACCAGTCAGCCGTATCAACTTTGGGGGTATCGCCATAGGTCAGCACCGGAAAGCCATTGGTGAGGTGCTGTCCGGGAGGGACGCGATCGGCCAGTTCCGGCCCAGGCTTGGTAAAAAATTTCATAGGGCAGAGAGAAAAGCAACAGCCAGCTATATTAGAACTCTACTGCACTTTCCAGCAGGTTGAGGGTATGGTACGAGCAGCCAACAGCCGTTTTCTCAGCTTTGAAGAGTTTATTGCCTGGCTGCCCCGAAACCAACCGTCTTCGGGCACCCAGG
>JAAHIC010001130.1 GCA_010671965.1 Leptolyngbya sp. SIO4C5 | reverse complement strand
AGCAAACTGAATTCGCTGGCGATCGACATCAATATTCACCACCCGGCAGCCATAGCGAATATCACAGCGCTCAACCAGATGATGACGCTAACGGGGCTAACCGTAGAGGCCCCCGCTGATCCCTATACGTCAGTTTTAGTGCTCAATATTGGCGCGGTGCGAGGCGATCGCTGTCCGTCTGATCACTGGCTCTATAATCCGGATGCTCGCTCTGGCTTTCACCGGGTAGGCTTTTACAGCAACGTGGATCGCTCATTTTTACCCCAGAGTGCTAGAGAGACGGGCGATCGCGTCAGCATTTATGTAGAGCGGGCTTACCTGGGTGGGCTGCGGCCGACTGCGGCAGAAATAGCGGCCTATACAAAAGCAGTCATTCAAGAGCTACAGGACTGGCAGTTTATTGCTGCCGCAGAAGTGGTTGATCCGACCTGGATTGATGTGGCTTATACTTGGGCGTTACCAGGTTCGCAGTGGAAGCAGCAGGCGATGCGATCGCTCGAAGCCCATCACATTTATCCAATTGGCCGCTATGCCCGCTGGCATTTTCAGGGCATTGCGGATTCGATTCGAGATGGGTTTTATGCAGGTATGGGGTTGAAGGCGTAAGTTCTGATGGGCGAGACGGTTATTCGAGTTGAGAATTTAGGTAAGAAGTATCTGCTGCGGCACGAGCAGGCGGGGCAGTATAAGACGCTGCGAGATGCGATTGCGGGTAGCGTTCACGGACTGAAGCATCACTTTGCTGGAAAACAGACAAATGCTCAGCGCGAGGAGTTTTGGGCGCTGAAGGATGTGTCATTTGAGGTGAAGCGGGGTGAGGTGGTTGGCATTATTGGCCGCAATGGGGCGGGTAAATCAACGCTGCTGAAGATTCTCAGCCGCATCACGGAACCGACGACGGGACGAATCGCGATTAGGGGGCGGGTTGCCAGCCTTTTAGAAGTCGGTACAGGCTTTCACCCGGAGCTGACGGGCCGGGAAAATATCTTTCTCAACGGTGCTGTTCTAGGCATGAGCCGGGCTGAGATTAACCGCAAGTTTGATGAGATCGTAGCGTTTGCGGAGGTGGAGAAGTTTTTAGATACGCCGGTCAAGCGCTATTCATCAGGCATGTATGTGCGTCTGGCATTTGCGGTAGCTGCGCACTTAGAACCAGAGATTTTAATCATTGATGAGGTATTAGCAGTTGGTGATGCGTCTTTCCAGAAAAAGTGTCTAGGCAAGATGGAACAAGTAGGCAAAGATGGGCGAACGGTCATTTTCGTTAA
>JAAHIC010000113.1 GCA_010671965.1 Leptolyngbya sp. SIO4C5 | reverse complement strand
ATGACAAAGTTGCCAATGCCATTGCGATCGCTATCCGCCATTAGCTCAATTGAGCCTGTGCCATTGGCAAACACCAAGCTGTCATCTGTCAGGTCGTTAACGGTGATGTCATTGGTGGCCTGCAGCACTAGGTTCGCGTTCCCAGATAAGCTCTCTAGAGTTGCTGCGGCAATTTCAAATGTGTCATTGACTGCGCCATCGCCAAAGAGCACCTGATTATCCGTCAGCACCTGATTATCGTTTACTCCAGCCGCCCCATTGACAATTACGATATTGGCCGGATCAAGCAGCAATGTTCCAATCTGGCCGCTGGCGCTGCTCAGATCGACAGTACCTTGGAAAGCCAAGTCCTGCTTGCCAGAGACTTCAGCTAGGCCACCCTGTTCATCACCGACGGCGCTGATATGGCCGTAAAACGCGGTTGCTTCCTCTGACCAAATTACAACTTGTCCGCCACTGACTTGCCCATTGGCTGCAATCCTGGCGTCAGGGCCAATGAAGGTTCGCAGAGCGCGAGGCAAGGTTGTTTGCCCTGGAATATCGCCGCCAATTTGCACCGTACCGCCTGCGGTTGTGTCAGAAACATCGATCGTCGCTTGTTCCAGTAGGCCAACTCGATTACCTAGAATTTGCACCGTACCGCCTGGAGCTGCAAGCTGGCCTGTGTTTAAGACGGTATTGCCCAGCAGCGTCAGGGTTTGGCCAGGGGCGATCGCTAAACTGGCCTGGTTGGTCAAGTTGCCTTGCGGTTGAGTATTGAGCTGAATTCCCAGCGGCACGCTAACAGTCAGCAGCGAGGTTTCTGGCCGGGTCGCCTGAAATTCACTGCCATCGGTAAAGGCAATACTGTCTGCGGTGCTTGCTAGAAACGAGCCTCGAATGTCTAACTTTGCACTGGGGCCAAAGAAGATGCCGTTGGGATTGAGAAAAAACAGGTTAGCAGTGCCATCAACCCCTAGCAAACCATCAATATGGGAGGCGCTGAATCCTGTTACTCGGCTCAGAATGTTAGTAATACTGCTGGGACTGGCAAAGTGAGCGGCTTCCCCTGGGGCTAAGTTAAACTCGCTGAAGCTGTGAAACAGGTTGCTCTGCCGAATAGCTCCCCCCTCGATTAGCTGCGTTGGGTTGCCATTCACTACGCCAGTCTCCACAACGGAAGCCTCTGTGCCTAGGGTTGCATCTGGTGTGATTTGGGCCTTTGCCAAGCTAGGCGTCAAGACCGCTGCCACAATCACGGCCAGTTTGATTGAAGTGACCTGGCGCATTATTCTGGCACCTCATGAACTGAAATGGTCGGTGAAAGCTCATCAAGTCCGGCAGCTTCGAATAGGGACTCCAGGGTTTCCAGATACTCGGCCTTGCCAGGCTCAGCCTGATATAGGGACAGAGTGATTTCTATTGCTTCGTGCCAGAGTCCCTCAGCGGCATACTGCCTAGCGAGATCAAGCCGCATTGCTGGCGTCGGGTTGCTGCTGGGCCCTGTGACCGCTGACTCAGCCACGCGGCTAATCGTGCCGGAGACAAAAACTGAGGCTGAAGGCCGAGCCGCATCGCAATAAATCGAAAACGTCCAGGTGTAAGCTTCACCAGGGGTTAGTCCGCTGCTCTCTGAGGGGACGGGAATAGCTAGAATGCCCGCCGGAATATTGCCTGAAAACTGCTTGCGGTAGGCATAGTTGTCGCGGCTATCTTGGACGACAAATTCCAGCGGAATAGTCTGGTCTAGGGCATTGGGCAGGTGAAAGAAAAAGCTCGGCGTTGCGCTCGCGGTCTGACTCCAGACGATGCCGTCAACTACGGGCACCAGCGCCGTTAGATCCTGGTAGTCTCTGCAGTCACCTCGAGAAGCCCCGCCACGCTGACGTCCGGTAGGGGCTCCCTGATCCGGTGGGGGCGTGGGTAGAGTTTGGGCGCGGGCCAGCGGCATCAGATTCAGCCCGACCATTGCCAACCCTAATAGAAAACTGACTGGTTTTAGTTCAAAGCGCCAAACGATATATCTCATTGCCAAAATCTCCTAAAAACACAGTAGATTGAGCTATTCGCCGCCTTGATCACCCAGTTCAGAACGACCTAACCCTGCCGTCAAAAAGGCACTGCCGCCGAGGGCTATCAGAGCTGGCAACAGCGGCAGCCACCCGCCTATTAGCAGAGTTGCCCAGGCCCCGACTGTCAAACTGCTGGCTATCAGGAAGCAGGCAATAGCTAACTGAGAAGATTTCCACCGCATCGCCAACAGGCTACCCGCGATCGCCCCTAAGACAATCCACACCGTTTCGGCCCACTGCGGCCAAACCCAGATTAAGGGCCGTCCTTCCTCCACGGCGCTGAGTATCTGGCTAATCATTTGGGCCTGCATAAAAACCCCTGCCGTGCGGCCCTGAGCTTGCTGACCATAGGGCGTTGCCCAATAGTCACCGCTGCTGAGTGCCGTGACGCCAATCAGGACAATGCGATCGCGAATGCGCTCCGGATTCACCTGCCCGCCCAATAACTGCTGCAACGAGATAGTCACCGCAATCTGCTCAGGAGCCGAAACGGCGCGGTAATTGAGCAGAAGCTGATTGCCGCCATTATCCATCCGCTGCAGGCCGCCTGCGCGCTTGTCTAGTCGGGGAAAGACAACATCTCCAATTTGTAAATCCCCCTGGGCGGTAAACATCGGTTGCACCCCTGCCTGATGCAGGTAGTGAATGGCGATGAGCGTGGCAAATCCGTAGGGCGAGGTACAGGGCGAAACCGGGTCGGGGGTGAGCGTCAGCAACTGCCGCCGCAGAATACCGTCAGTATCTTCAACAAAGTCGCTGAAGCCGACCTGGGCGGCTGGCAGTTCCGGGGGAGGGCTAATGCCAATATCATCGGCGAGCGGATCGCGGCTCTTGCAAAGTCCCACAATATTGGGATGAGAGAGGGCTTCTCCCAAGACTGGATTGCTGGCGGCAAAGTCGCGGTACAGATCGAGGCCAATAAGCCGAGGCTCGTAGTCTGCGAGGAGGGTCAGGGCCTGCTGCAAAGTCTCATCGGCCAGGGAACCGCGCCGTTCTAGTGCCGTCTGAGCCTGAATACTGCTTTCGTCAACCGCCACCACAACCAGCCGGGGGTCGGCAGCTTCGGCTGGACGTAGCTGCATCAAGGCATCGTAGACCCATAGCTCTGCCGGTTGCAGTCCGCCGGCCCAGCGCAGTCCTAATACTGTGGCGGCAACGATGAGAGTGCTCAGACTTCCCCGGTAAATGGCTTGAGCAAAGTCAGGTCTTAGCTGGGGCAGAAGCCGAGAAGCGGGCAGGGTCTTAGCTCCTAATTGACCTGCTAGCGACTGCCAGGTCGGTGGCTCTTCTGCCGGGTTTTGCACAATGACGGGCAGCCAGGCCGCGTAGTTTCCCAGCTCTGTGAGGCCATGGAGCTTTTCGCGGGCTTCTCGGACTGAGCTGTAGAGCGGTTGACCTGTGGAGAACTGGGTCAGAAACCCTTTGAGAAACTGATGGGCGATCGCATCGGGTACCGGCTCGCGCATCACGATTGTCTGGGGCAGGTGCAAATCGGCCAATGCCCAGGCCAGCCCTAGCCCATCGCAAGAGTTCAAAATTGCTAGCTGTAAGCCACTTTGAATGGTTCGTCTTAGCGCGTATTTGAGCTGCTCAATCGTCAGCGCCTCGGTTGGGTTGACCTGTAAATAGCCTTGTCCGCGACTGGTGCTGTGTCCGGCAAAAAACAAAATATCCCAGCTTGACTCCCAGAGCTGTTGCTGCAGTTCGCTCAGGGTCGGCTGGGCCAGCAGCATCACTTCAGCCGTAGGCAGTTGCGCCAGAATCCGCCGATCCGTTTCAATATCAATGTTGGTGTCATTGCCCAGCACTGCCAAAATCCGGATAATTCCCGGCGGGTTTGAGCGGGCCTGCTTGAGAGCACGGCTATAGTCCGGCAGGCTGAGGGAAAGTTCGGCATTGGGATAGTCCTCAAACAGGTGCCACAGCCGCCAGGGAAACCGCAGCACTGTTCTGGCATGGGCGGTGAGCATCACCCGAATGGCAGCATCAGCCGAGAGCTGCGTGCGCAGGCGGCGCTCAATAGGGGCAAAGGCTGAGGCCATCAGCCACTGGTTAAAATCAGATCGCAGCAGCGTGCCCAGCGTTTCAAACTCTTGCTGGGACACGTTAGTCAGCGTTGCCGTCTCAAATTCAAAATCAGCAACGCTGCGCCGCCAGCGACTTTGAGTGCCATAGATCGCCTCATAGAGCTGCTGCCAGCGCTGGTACTGGGCGGCAAGCTGCGGCCCGGCTGGCAGGCTGCCGACAAACTGAATCGGGGGCTGATCGGGTTCCCAAAGCTGGGCTGTCACGCTGGCAAAACCAGTCTGCCAATCTCCCTGGCCCAGATTGAGCAACAGGCGCTGTTCCATAGCCTTAGCTGATGAAATTTTCCCGCAGAATAGCATCCCCTAGCTGGAGGCTGACCCGAAACCGCTGCCCGGTCGGACAGTGAAAACTAGGGATCTGAATATAATTGTCTTGCTCGCCTGCCTGCACCGTTTGCAACTGCCTTGCAGTATCCGGTAATTCTAACCCCAGAATGACGCCGCTGGGAAGTAGGGTGTCCTGCAAGGGAAACAGTTGAATGCTAATGCGGCGGCGATCGCCCGCTGGCGTTACCCGTAGCACCAACACCAGTTCACCCCTAGCTGGATCGAGCACAATAGGCTTGCCCCGGCTGATCGCCTCATTGCTCATTGCCGCTGAGCGAAATCCCAGCGCTGGGGTTTGAGGCAGCAGCGACTCCAGCGATCGCCAGCCTGGCTCAAATAGTTGGCTCACCCAGCGGCTCAGATCTACGGGCACAATGCCCTGACGGCGCTGCCAGAGCTGTTGCCGCCAGCGCTCCTGGCTCAGCAGCGCCCCCCACTGCCCGAACGGAATTTCTAGCCTCGGTTCAACGACACCCGCTAGCCGCTCAATCAGGCTCTCGGCCTGAGCCGCAGGTAATAAGGGCAGGGCAGGAATAGAAACCGTTTGCGGCTGTTCAAGCTGTTGCGCCACCCAAAAGACAGAAAAATCCTGAATCAGATCGATATCGCTGAGGCTGTAGGTGCGATCGCGCGGCTCATAAGCCCCCTGCGTTTTCACCTGGGTATAGGGGGCATAGCCCCACAGCACCAGCCGCTGCGCATCGACATCCACGTGGGCTGCCACATAGTAGTCAGCCGTCCAGCCCGGAATATCAATCCATTCCTGAGGCACCTGCACTCTAGCCGTATCGATGGTTTCGCTTAACAGCACAACAATTCGCCGCTGCCCCAGCGTCAGCGCCAAACCGTCAACGACCTGACAGATATTCCATGCGTCAGCGGCAGGCCAGCCGTGAACCGGCGAGCCAAACTCTTCTTGAAACCAAGGCCGTAGCGCCGCTAATCCTATCTGGTGCAAATATCGGCGCCAGCGTTCAGCCGGTTCTGCTAGAGACTGGCACTGCTGCCACACCGCTAAGTCAGGCGGCAGCGCCAAAACAGGCTGAACCGGATTCTCAAACCCCAAACTCATCAAGCCCCTCTGCTTTAGCGTCTGCTTTTGACTGATAGTGATGCTGTAACCACTCGTGTATAGCGTCGCTCATACTGGCTAATACAGCAGAATCAATTGCAATATGCAGGGTTTCCTGGCTCCACGTAGCCACGCTGAGCAAGAGCTGCTGGCGGACTCGCTTAAGCTGACGAGAAACCTGATATTGCTGAATTTGGAGTTGGTTGGCGATCTCTTTTTGGGTGAGGACGTTGCAATAGTACAGCCGGAGCAGAGTTTGATCGGCAGGCTGCAGGTTAGCGATCGCCCCCACGAGCACTGCCGCAATCTGCTGTAGCCGTTGCTGCTGTTCAGCATAAACTTCTGCGGCCAGCAGCCTCTGCATCGGCGTATCGTCATTGCCCAAGCTATCTAGCAGTTCTTTATTGGCCTGATCAAATTGAGGCTGATTTAGGGAGGTCACTGCCGGGGCGAGATGAACCCGAGCTGCCTGCACCGATTGTTTCAGGCTGTCTGCGATCGCTTCAACCGCTAGCTGAGGCAATGCCGGGCTGAGCTGCATCCGGAGTTGGTTGTAGCGCTCTGCAATCTGAGCGAACTGCTCCAAACTCGGCGGCGGCAAGGCCCGCACTGACCGTTTAGGGTTAGGGGTGTAGACCGCCTTGAAGCACTGCCAGATTAAAACTGCTGGCTCAGTCTCAGTAAAGCCAGCAGCCAGCAGCGATCGCTTGAGCTGAGCCTGACTGAGCCGCCGCAGCAGCCCCCAATCACTGCAAATATTAACGTCCTGCCTCTGACGGAGCCGATCGCGCATCAGGTTGCTAAAGGCGGTGTGGGCGTAGGCTCTTAGATTACTGCCGTAGTCCGGTCGGTAGCCTTTGAGGATGCGGTCAACCTGGGCGATCGCCCCTTGAAAGCCGTCAGTTAGCGTCCATTGCCCATTGGGAAAGCGTTGAGTAATGCTTTGAGTCGCCCAGTAGCAGGGTTCTTGCAGATAGGCAGTTAGGTGAGCCGCTGCCCGCTCGTGAGCCTGCGCTTGCCAAAGTTTATGCCAGTACAGGGTCCAAAATCCCTCAGGCTGGTAGGCGTTATTCTCTCGCTCTAAATGTTTTTCCATGCTTTTTTGCAGCCGCCGATCGCTCATCCAGGTATCGAAGCGATCTTCTGAGAACTGAATGAACGTCGAAAAAAGTTTAGTGATGGTGGTGCGCCGCTGCATCGCTCAATGTTTACTCCGAGATCGCCCAGCCTAGGGAGACAAGGTGAAACTAAAACAGTTAGAGCCGGGGTTTCTTCAAACGCTCAAATCCGTTAAATTAAAGCCGAATCAAGCCAATATTCACTCTTTTATCGTTGATTACTCGACTCGCTGCGTCAATAGCCTGCGGGGGCTAGCCGGTTGATTGAGGTTATTATGCACCCGTTAGAGGTCGTGTCGCTTTGCGTCTAGGAGAACACGGATTGAGAAAAGCCAGAATTGTTTTGCTATTGGCGTTGGCAGGATTAGGGAGTAGCTGTCAGCCAGAACCGACCGTGCAGTTTGCGGCTGAGATTGCGCCGGCCCTAGCTCAAGCGCCCTTAGCCTATCCGCCTTTTCTAATCGACACCGCAACCGCCAATCTCTACCGGCAGCGCGGCTTAGAGTACCGCGATCGCGACGATCTTGTCCGCGCGATCGCCGCTTTGAAGACCTCTGTAGCCCTCGACCCAACCAATCCCAATGGCTATGTAGTCCTCGGCTGGACAGAGCATTTAGCCGGTCAGGCAGCGGCGGCGGCTGAGAGTCTGCAGCAGGCTTTGCGGCAAGATAGCGAGAATGTACCGGCTCTCAACGCCTTGGGCATTGTCTACCTCGTCAGCGGCGATTTGCAGGCGGCTGTCAGCACCCACACTCGCGCCGCCGAACTGAAGCCGGACAACGAGATTGCCTACTATAACCTCAGCCTGGCCCATCAGCGGCTAGAGGATTATGCCGCCGCGATCGCCAATGCCCAGCAGGCCACCGAGCTAGAACCCTATAATCCTCATCCTTGGGTAGCCCTAGCGATCGCCCACTGGAGCGACCAGTCGCCTGCCGCCGCCCAGCAGGCCTATCAGCAGGCGATCGCCCTAGACGGTCGCTACCGCGATCGCGTTTTTCTCGATCATTTAATTGAGGCCGGATTTAGCCCAGAACAGGTGGAGCTAACGGCTGAGGTTTTGACCGGCAGCTAAGCAACACCTGCCATCTCGGCATGTTCAATGCGCGTGCCGAGCACTTTGAGGAATTCGGCCAGCCAGCGGGGGTGGGCAGGCCAGGCTGGGGCGGTGATTAGGTTGCCATCGGCGATCGCCTCGGTGACTGGGATATCGGCGTACTCGCTACCAGCCGCGGTGACTTCTGGGCTGCAAGCAGGATAAGCCGAGCAGCGCTTGCCGGAGAGCACCCCTGCCGCCGCCAGAAGCTGCGCCCCGTGACAAATGGCGGCGATGGGCTTGTTAGCCTGAGCAAAGTGCTGCACCACTGCAATCACCTGAGCGTTGAGCCGCAAATATTCAGGGGCGCGTCCGCCAGGAATGACGAGCGCGTCGTAGTCAGCCGGGTTCACGTCGGCAAAGGTGGCGTTGAGCGTGAAGTTGTGACCAGGCTTTTCGCTATAGGTTTGGTCGCCCTCAAAATCGTGTATCGCCGTGCGCACAAACTCGCCAGACTTTTTATCCGGGCAGACTGCATGAACCGTATGCCCCACCATCTGCAGCGCCTGAAATGGCACCATCACCTCATAGTCTTCAACAAAGTCGCCCACAATCATCAAAATCCGCTGAGCCGCCATTGAAGTATCTCCTGCAAAAACTAGGTTTACTTTTGACGGTACGATCGCTGATTGAAAATCGCTTACGCCTGCAACCAACTGTAAAACTTAGATAGACAGGCCGACTGTCAGGTGAGCCATCGCCAGTTCTCCCCCAAAGAATATTGGGATTTTTATCCACGACTCATCTCACCGGATTCACTTGAACCCGGAGGCCAAAGATTCTACTGCAGGCACGGGCCTATGACATTTATCGGCCCGATCTGCATATTGTTAATAGAGAGCCTGATAATAGAGAGCCTGAATATTCTTAATCGAGTCCGACTTGCCGGATTATCAGTCGTCTTCCCAGTCTTCCCGCCCGATCAGATCAAGGATTTGATCGCGGAGCAGATAGTCATTTTGCTCTAGCTCTAACTCTACGCAGACCCACTCTCGGCCAGGGATGTAGCGACACAGGGCGTAAAGGGGCTGATGGCGATCGATAATGCCCTGCTCAACTAGGTGTCGAGCTTCATCTCGAATCATGCCAATGGAATATTGAGTTGCTTGCATAATCATTCACTCTCTTGCACCTGACTATTAAGATGCTGTTACCGGCGATCGCGACTTGGCTTCTGTAGCAGCCTCATCCTGGAGCTTAGGTAAAGAATCTGAGGAAGTCGTGAGCATAGCCCGCTTTAGAATGAGACAAGTAACACCTGCATTGCGTTTTCCGAAGTCCTGTCAACTTTCGTAAGCGGCTGCAGCAAACAAACAAAATATTTCGCTAAAAGAAGTCAAGGGCACCGAGTATACAGTTGTCTCTCATGCAGGTTTTTCAACGGCTTAATTTCTGTCTCAACATGCCGTCACCCTTGCGTAGCAATGGATTTTGACACCCAGTCTCGCCTCCAGCCAGCACCCAGCTATGCCGTTTCTTGCCTAGAACAGGTGCAGATGGCCTTAGCGATTGCCGATCAGTCGCGCCTGCGATCGCTTCTGTTTAGCAGCCAGCCCAGCCTCATGCCAGTCCATCAGGTGGGGTCGGTTACGGTGCAGATTGGCGTACCGTTAGAGCAGAGGGCCGTGGCGATCGACGCCATCTTAGACTACGAAGCGATTCAGTGTATTCTGACCGACACCTGGCAGGTAGGAGCGGCTAAAGCTGAGGCCAGGGGCAAAGCCCAGTCACCCCACAGCCGCTATCGGACCTATGAGCGCCTCACCCACTATCACTCAGACCTGCAAACCCTAGGTGAGAATATGGCGCTTTCGCAGGCGATCGACCTGCTTTCCCACCCCCGGTTC
>JAAHIC010001129.1 GCA_010671965.1 Leptolyngbya sp. SIO4C5 | reverse complement strand
CTCAACATGGTAGCCACCAACTCGGCTCTGCTCTACCGGCCTGATCAAGAGCGGGTGGGGCGCACTGTCTACGAAGTGCTGCCGCCGTATCAGGCCAACTTGTTTATGCGCAACATTCACCGCGCCCTCAATACCAAGCAGCCCGTCCGATTAGAATACAATTTGCCGGTGGGTGACTGGCAGCAAGGCGATCAGCGGCAGGGTAACGCCGCACCAGACGACTTTGAAAATACGGCCTGGTATACCGCCATCATTTCGCCCATGCCCGACAACCGAGTGATTTGGGTGGCCCGCGATACCACTGAGCGGCGGCGCACCGACTGGGCTTTGCAGGCAGAGCAGCAGAAATCAGAGCGACTGTTGCTCAATATTTTGCCGCGATCGATCGCGGAAGAACTGAAGCAAAACCACAGCTCAATTGCCTATCGTTTTGAAGAGGCGACCATTCTGTTCGCGGATATCGTCAACTTTACCGGCCTTTCAGCCAGTATGCCGCCGACAACGCTGGTGGATTTGCTCAACGAAATCTTTTCGACTTTTGATCAGCTCGCCGCCAAACACCGCCTGGAAAAGATTAAAACAATTGGTGATGCCTATATGGTGGTGGGTGGTCTGCCTGATCCCGATCCCAACCATCCAGAGGCGATCGCGGCCTTTGCCCTAGAAATGCAGCAGGCGATCGCCCAGTTTCAGCGAGCCGATGGGCATTCTTTTAACCTCCGTATTGGCCTCGATATGGGACCTGTGGTGGCAGGCGTGATTGGCATTCGCAAGTTTTCCTACGATTTGTGGGGAGATGCGGTCAATGTCGCCAGTCGGATGGAGTCGCAGGGCGCGCCTGGTAAAATCCAGGTAACCTCAGCCGTATACGAGCGTCTCAAGCAGCGCTATCGCTTTGAGCGGCGCGGTGAGATTAAAGTAAAAGGGCGGGGACTGATGACCACCTATTGGCTGCTATCTTGATCTGCCATGCCCCCATCTTTGACCCAGCCCGTTGTAGAGCCAAGCTGGCTGGCGGCGCATTTAGGCCAGCCCCAGCTTGTTGTTGTTGACTGTCGCTTTTCTCTGGCTAACCCCCAGCAGGGTCAGCAGCAGTATCTAGCCGGTCATATTCCCGGCGCGGTTTATCTCGATCTCAACCAGGATTTGTCCAGTCCGGTACAGGCGCATGGCGGTCGCCATCCCCTGCCCGATATTCAGCAGTTTGCGGCTAAGCTGAGCGCTCTCGGCATTCACTCTGAGCCGCCTGCTAGCCAAACCTGGTTGAGATA
>JAAHIC010001128.1 GCA_010671965.1 Leptolyngbya sp. SIO4C5 | reverse complement strand
TTACACAGCATAATTTCCTTCCATAACAAATTAAAAACTGTATCTCCGGGTGGATGAGTCTAACGAGACTCATCTACCCGGAGATACAGTTTTTAATTTGTTATGGAAGGAAATTATGCTGTGTAAAAGAACCGCGAACGTCAGTACTTTGGAACAAGTTTGCGAAGGCTAACTGTATCAGGCATGTATTGTCAGGTTGAAAGGGGGCGGATAGGCGATATTTTGCTGTCTGAAGATAGCTTTAGCTCGTTTGGTTAAGTCAGTGCGGTAGTCCGTCTCATCGCGAATATCCATAGGATAGGCTTCCAAACTGAACTGAGTTGATTCAGGTTTTTCCTTCAGCTCTACTGAGATTGGAAACCGCAAATCTGTGTACTTGCTGGTCTGGGCAACGCGGCGCAGAATATGCATGACTTGGTCAACATCAACCTGGTGACTCAGGTAGAACTCAATGACGACCAGCGCTTCTAGCTGACCACGATTGGCATTGATCACAGGTTGCGTCCAAACCTGATTGTGAGGAATGGTGACCTCCCGATCTTCTAGCGTTCGCAGTCGAATGCCGCGCAGGCCGTAGCGCGTTACCTCGCCATACTGCTCTCCAATTTGAATGCGATCGCCTACCTGATAAGGCTGCTCAAACAGAGAAACCAAGCCAGCGCTGACGGAGCTAGCGTAGTCTCTAAAGGCAAAGCCCAAGCCCAGCAGAAAGAAGGCAGTCAGGGCTAGCAAATTACTAGGAGAAAGCTGCAAAAAACGGCTCAGGAACAGAACAAGCGCCACCAAAAGTACCAGGGCGCGGCAAAAGGGAAGCGACTGCTTGATGCTGAGGCGAAACTGTAGGGGTACCTGCTCTGATAGCCAGCTAATAGCTTTGTCAAGCAGGATGAAAATGAGATAGGTAAGTCCTAAGATTGAGACTGCTTGGACTACCCGATCAAGCGTAATTTTTTGAATAAGGGCTGTGATTTTATCAGCGGATTCAAACAGAGTTTCAAACATACGCTTTTCTCATTAAAGCAGCTAATCAACAATGAAGTTATTGCGCCTAAGATTAGCCCGTAGGGATAGATAATAAGCTGGATTGAGCTGATAGCTAGCATGAGCAACGGCAATTAAATCTTGACGCTGCAAGGGCAAAGACTGGTTCATGGTTTGATCAATACTGTTGCCTAAAGACAAGGCTAGGTGGGCAATACTCAAGGTGCGATGCAAGGTCAGTGAAAACAGCAGATAGCGATCGCTAGCCTTTACCCAGCTACCTGATTTAACGGCCAG
>JAAHIC010001127.1 GCA_010671965.1 Leptolyngbya sp. SIO4C5 | reverse complement strand
CCTGCGCGTACGCCATTGAACTTGATCCCAATGAATGGCGGTAAACATTCTCTCTACAACCTAATCACAGTGCTGATTGACGCAGGCGACGAGGTGATTATTCCCGCTCCCTACTGGGTCAGCTATCCCGAAATGGTAAAGCTAGCCGGGGGCACGCCGGTGATTGTGCCTACCGATTTAGAGAGCGGCTTCAAGATTACGCCGGAGCAGCTCCGCAAAGCCATCACACCCAAAACTCGCCTGTTTGTAATGAACTCACCTTCTAACCCGACGGGCATGGTCTATACGCCAGACGAGATTCGAGCGCTGGCTGAAGTCGTGGTGGAAGCTGACATTTGGGCGGTATCAGATGAAATCTACGAAAAGATTCTCTACGACGGGGCTGAGCATCTGAGTATTGGCGCGGCCAGTCCAGAAGCGTTTCAGCACAGCATCATCAGCAATGGGTTTGCCAAAGCCTATTCCATGACAGGCTGGCGTTTGGGTTATCTGGCTGGGCCTACGGAGCTAATTAAAGCCTGCAGCACGTTGCAAAGCCACAGCACCTCTAATGTGTGTACGTTTGCCCAGTATGGGGCGATCGCGGCTCTAAAGAGTTCTCAAGCCTGCGTGGAGGAAATGCGGCAGGCTTTTGCCCAGCGGCGGCAGTATATTGTTGAGGCGATTCGGGCGATGCCGGGGCTGACCTGTCCCACACCGCAGGGGGCATTTTACGTATTTGTGGATATTAGTCAGTTGGGCCTGAAGTCTTTGGACTTTTGCGACGGTTTGCTGACCGAAAAGCATGTGGCGACTGTACCTGGCTTGGCTTTTGGCGCGGACGATTGTATTCGTATTTCCTACGCTACGGATCTAGATACGATTAAGCGGGGGATGGAGCGGATGGAGGCGTATATCAAGGCTAATCTGTAAGCTTTCGGTGGGGTGGGTGACGGGGGCGGGTTTTGTTGGTGAGTGGCGGTCGTAGCGATTGGTACAGACTAAACCCGTCCTTACGGTATGAGTTGTAGCGATTGGTTATCGGCTAGCGTGTGCTTACGGTATGGGTTTTGGGGAGCGGTTGTTGGCTAGGCGCGTCTTGACGCTGCTTTGAGCGTGGCATTGAGCTGCGATCGCAAAGATTTCTTGCCATAAGCCATGTTTTGCGGCAGAGAGTACTTACCCAGCGAGCAGGCAATTGTTAATTCATGTCCTAACCGGATGGCAATGACTATAGCCCTTGGCGAATAGTCAATTTCTGCTGGCGGAGGAAAGCCACTACAACTGGCTTTCCTCCGCCAGC
>JAAHIC010001126.1 GCA_010671965.1 Leptolyngbya sp. SIO4C5 | reverse complement strand
CTGCACAATCTCTTCGTATTCTCCTGGCTTGAGTCCTTCGGCAGCAATTTCGTCAGCGGAAAAGGGCGGAACTGAAGAAGCAACCATACGCTCTTAATCACCAGGCAGATTTAAAATACAGGCTCTTATTTTACCGTCGATATCTCTGCTAGCAGCCAGAAGAATCGCTCAGAATCATCAAGTAGCCTAAAAATGATGACAGTCGGCTTCGCAAAACTTTATTCAAGACCTCTAGCCTCGCCGCAAGCCTGCGAATATGCAAAAAATGCAAGGCTAGGGGGTGAACTGGAGCCGTCAATTTTCAGCGCTAGGGGAGCACCGATCAAGGACAGCCACTTGCCTGTGATTTGAGTCACATCAAAGACTGATCCAGATCGCAATGTCCTCCGGCGTAGTTAGACATACTGTAAATGACTCAACTCTAGCCGAGTCATCTACAGGGAACACACAATCGGCCGACAGCTCCTACGGGATTTGTCGGTTTTTTATTTAGCGCATAGCGCCCATCGTGTTTTTCCAAGAGAGTTCTTTGCAAAGCACCTCTAGCGCCCGCCGATCGGCCCCGGCAAATAGATCGCTCTCGATCAGTTCGCTCAGAACCTGCTGGGTAAGCTGGGCGGCAAAGTTGCCCCCCGATCGCAAGAGATGGCTGTAATAGCAAAACTGAGATTTACCTTCAGCCGTTTGATGAAACTGGTGTACCTCCCGCAAGTCCATGCGATAAACCGCTGTATTGATAGGAACAACCGCGCGGGGAATGCCGTGGATACCATAGGGGCGATCGCCCTCAGAGAAGACGCCCACCAGCGCAACCCCTAACAGCGTCCGCGTGTCGTTGATCAGGTCGGGCGTAAAGATCGGATCTGGCTCGCTCGAGAGACGCGGGCCACTGTTGAGAAACATTGGATTAAAAAGCTGAGAGTTATAGATCACGCCTACGGCCCAGTGTCGCTGATGGCCTTCCAGCTTGACAAACTGGCCGAAGCCATAGTCCGCATCAGTGGGCGGTGTATCTACTTCTAAGCTGTCGTCTAGCTGCACCACATAGTCACAGTGGGAGCTAGACTTAACGACTTTGCCAATCCGACAGCGATTGGGTTCAGACCTCAAAAATGTCATAAGAATTATGCCACTGCGATCGCAGCGCGATCTCACGATCTAAAAAGGGCACAGCTTTGCCATGCCCTTGGACTTTAAGCGTAACAGGTGTCCGTTCGCTACAGATGTTTTGAAAAAATGAGGAGAGGGCTTAGCAAAGCTAACGTCCTCTCCTCATTTTTTC
>JAAHIC010001125.1 GCA_010671965.1 Leptolyngbya sp. SIO4C5 | reverse complement strand
TCTATGGGCCGCTACCCAGAGGCCGAGCCGCTCTATGCTCAGGCGGTTAGTGTCTGGCTGCAAGTGCTGGGGCCAGATCATCCTAATACGCGAACGGGCATTGACAATTTTGCCGGTTGCTTGCAGCAGGCAATTGCCGCTGGACAAGTCGGGCAGCTCTCAGACCATCCGCTGACGCAGTGGCTGCTGCAGGTAATCCAGCAAGGGCAGTAGAGAGGGATTACTTGGCTAAGCAAAGCTGATTTTTAACGTCAGAAGGTTGCCTTGCCCTTCTTTATTGTCAGATTGAGTGAAACTTTGCCGTTTTGAAACTCGCGGGTGATAATCAAGTTTCCATCAATGCGTATCTTGATGTCCCTCTGTTTAACTTTAGTGTTTGGATCGCGAGTAAGGTAAAACTTGCCATCGCTGTCTTTAGAAAGGACCGGCCAGCCTGCAAAGCAATTGATACAGCAGCTCAGGATGCGATCGCTATTACTACAATTCAGTTCACTCCCGCAGAATATTTTGAAGTGGATTGGAAACTGGGCAATAGGAGTACAGCCAGCTATCAAGAGTCGCCCGCACGGTTTCTATCCGAATGGGTTTAGCAATATAGTCATTCATGCCTGCCGCTAGGCACTTTTCGCGATCGCCCTCCATCACGCTTGCCGTCATCGCAATAATGATAGGCGACGAATCTAGCGCCATCTGCCGCAGTTGGCGTGTTGCTTCAATGCCGTCCATTTCTGGCATTCGCACGTCCATAAAGATGAAGTCGTAGGGCTGCTGCCGGATGGCCGCCAAAACCTCTAGCCCGTTGGTAGCTGTCTCAATTGTGTAGCCAAGCTGAGCAAAGACTCTGACCGCAACTTTTTGATTGACGGCACTGTCTTCGGCCAGCAAAATCTTAGGGAGTGGGCGATCGCCAGCAGCAGGGCGTTTGGCTGGCTGTGACAGCTTTGACATGTTGAGGTCAGTCGCGATCGCCGGTTGGGCCGCAATTGTGAAGCCCACCTTAGTTCCCTGACCGACCCTGCTTTCAATCCAAATTTGTCCCTGCATCAGGTTGACCAATCGCTTGCAAATAGCCAGGCCCAAACCTGTGCCCTCAAACTTCCGCGTGGAAGATGAATCAGCTTGAAAAAAGGGTTCAAATAGAGAAGCCTGCTGCTCAGCCGGAATGCCGATACCAGTATCTCGAATAGTGAACAGCAGCCGATCGCCTTCCTGGGACTTTACGGCTACCTCAATTTGCTCAGCAATGCGGTCAAATTTACCGATCAGGGTGAGATTGAGGTAGCCG
>JAAHIC010001124.1 GCA_010671965.1 Leptolyngbya sp. SIO4C5 | reverse complement strand
ACACTAACACCCGATAAATTCAGCCTGCCTTAATTCAGCCCATGACTCAGGGCAAACAGCTAGATAATAGAAAGGTAAAAATAAAATCTGCTCTATGTCCTCTATGCAAATGACAGGGCTGCTGGTCGGTGGCCTTGCACCCGCGCTGCTTTATGGCCTATTCGGTATCCTGCAAAAGTCCAGCAATCAAAGCGATATTGGACTAGGTCCTTACCTTGTCGGCATTGGCATCGGCGTCGTCCTCATCGGCGGAGTTAGTTATGGTCTGTGGCCCAACCGCAATCTGCCTCCCGTTGCCTTCAGCTATACGGTGCTGATGGGATCCTTTTGGGCGGCAGGCACGGCCTTAGTCGCAGTTGGACTTACCCGCTACAGCACGCCTATTTCTAAGCTAGTCCCGCTCTACAACATGAATACCCTAGTCACAGTGCTGCTAGGGCTGCTGATTTTTGCTGAATGGCAGAATGTTTCGGTTATTAAGCTATTGCTGGGAGCAGCGCTGATTATTGTGGGGGGCGTTTTAGTGGCAGGCGCATAGGTGCTCTGTCTGCATCGGTCTAGTTGGCCCGGTGCCATCGCTGCGCTGTGATCAGCAGC
The DNA here is from genome assembly GCA_010671965.1 of Leptolyngbya sp. SIO4C5. Classification (GTDB taxonomy): domain Bacteria; phylum Cyanobacteriota; class Cyanobacteriia; order Phormidesmidales; family Phormidesmidaceae; genus Sphaerothrix; species Sphaerothrix gracilis. Next base: position 696 of record JAAHIC010001124.1, on the reverse strand, counting down.
GGGCTGAGGCCAATCCACTGATAAATTGGCAGCACCATGAAAGTGAGGCTGCTCTGGGCGTTGAGATGGGCAATAAAGGCTTCGTAGCTGATTATGACGCTAGAAAAGGTCAAGAGAGTCGCTGCTATCAGCAAGAGGATTAGCGAAATTCTACAGGAGCGTAGCCGCTTGATTGCCCAGAGAGTTACAGCATAGGGAGCGATCGCCCAGCCTATCAGCGACAGGGGTATCCATCCCTGTTGCAGTCCATATCCGTCTACCGGCAGCAGAAAGCTAAAGGTGATAAACAGGCCGCTGGCGAGGAGCGTGGTTGCGAGATACCTCATAGAGCAAATCTTTCTTAAAATAGAGTTACAAACTGTTTCAAAAGCCCAAGGCATTGTATCCGTGATCTCACCGCAGACCCCTAGAAAGACTACCCTAGCAGAGAACCCAGCTAACCCGCACTGGCAGATTAAGCTGCTTTACGACGGCGACTGTCCGCTGTGCCTCAGAGAGGTCAATTTTTTGCAAAAGCGCGACGCGGGACGCGGCTTGGTCAAGTTTGTGGATATTGCCGATGCAGCCTACAGCCCAGATGAAAACGCAGGCATTGATTACGAAACGGCGATGGGCCGCATTCATGCCGTACTACCTGATGGCACCGTAATCAAAAACGTCGCGGTTTTCCGGCGAGTCTACCAGATCTTGGGCATA
>JAAHIC010001123.1 GCA_010671965.1 Leptolyngbya sp. SIO4C5 | reverse complement strand
CTTGTCAAACGAGCCTCTGTGTCCGGCAACGCCCCGCTGCCAGTATCTGTCTGGTGCAACAAGAAGGGGTTGGTGGAAAAGGATCACACCCAGCGGACACGATCCTTCCTCTATGTCACGCTTGGGGATGTGTCGTCCGGGTTGCCCGTGCACCGAGCTCATGCTCAGCCAGGGGGAGGTTGATGCTCACGACTCCGTTCTCGAAGAAGTCGACAGCATGCAAGCCGAAGATCCTCGCCACAACCGCCCCAAGCGTGACATAGAGGAAGGATCGTGTCCGCTGGGTGTGATCCTTTTCCACCAACCCCTTCTTGTTGCACCAGACAGATACTGGCAGCGGGGCGTTGCCGGACACAGAGGCTCGTTTGACAAGCTCCTTCACGAGACTCTTCTGCAGCCCGGCCACATGAGCCGCTGGCTTGTGGCTTACCATTGCAATGCGCCGCCCCGCAGAAAGCTCTTGCACGGCTCCGCCCAGGGAATCGATTCCGCCTGAGAAGAGGAGGACCTTCTCGATGCCTTCTGGATTCGGGTCACCGGAGCCGAATACCAAGTAGTTCTCTACCGCAGGGGGTTCGTCCAGTTCACAGAAGGCGAACTCGAAGTTGTCACCGGAGATGAAGTTCAACATGCGGGACAGCAGGCCAGCAACGTCTTCCTGATTCCAGAAGTCTGGGTCACGGACAGCGATCTCCATCCGAATATCTCGGTACCACAAATCGCCGTAGTCCTGGGTCTTTCGTCCGGTTCGCCTGGACAGTTGGTCAGCGACATACACCGCCGCTGCGATCTCGATAAGATCGGCTGCTCGCTTCGGCACATTGGCCGTCAGCGACTTGGAGATCTCTGAGATCTTGATGACGACATTGCTTGCAGGACCATCTGTGATGAGTTCTGTAGCCTTTAGCTCACGCCACAGCTTTCGGCGGGTAGAGAGGCCTGCGCCGTTGCACAAGAACAGATGCGGCTTGGGTGGATCAGGAGGCATCCGCTCCTCCGAGATGCGTCAGCGCATCGCCCACCTTCTCCAAAGCATGACGGACAAAGCCGGCACTCTTCCGCGGTGTGATGCCGCCTTGGAAGTTGTGCTTGGAGTACCAGGTTCCTGAAAACTCCTTCAGCACCGACGACGCGGTTCGACAATGCGCTTCCATCGCCGAAAGGAAGGCATTGTGCTCCGACACGTCGGCAAACCTACGACCCGGACCGGAAGATCACACGTCCGCACTTCAGTCACCAACTCTAGTCCATCTCGTAAGCCCTCTTCCGCTTGAAAAAAAAAAAAAAAAAAAAA
>JAAHIC010001122.1 GCA_010671965.1 Leptolyngbya sp. SIO4C5 | reverse complement strand
GTGTCGCCAAATCTGATTGCTTTGGTATCGCGTCTACCATTCTCAGCGACTAAGCCCTGCTGTCTTAAATAAAGGCTAGACAGCTTTAGGGCAAAGGATTCATAGAATATATCTTCCTCTTGCTCATTTTTGAGCAACACGCCTAGATAAGAACGTCTGACCTTGCCATCAGCCGCATCCGTGGGAAAGTCATTAAAGCCAATTCTGCGCTCAACAAAGTAGGGTTGTAGTTCTGGTGGCGGACCTATAGCGCTAGGTTCAAACAGCTTTTGAACCCCTACTAGATTTCGCCGCTGTTGAAACAGCTTGATCAGTTCAGCTCTATCTGTTTTTTGTTCGTTTTCACTACGGGGCTTATCAATAAAAAAATCGAGTCCAACGACGGCTGGTTCAGACTCGAAAATAGTGTTGATTAGCTCGACTATTCTTTGATCGGTGAGATAGGATTCTTGCTCAGAAATCTCAAGTCCATCCGGATTAGTATAGTGTTCATCAATACCAATAATGGTAATTCTAGAATCGGTAGCTTCTTGTAGCCGATATTCTAAAAATAAATCTAAGAAAAATAGCTCGGAACTCTCTAAAAGACCAACAGCCCTAGCAATTACAATTAAGCCGACAATGGCAAGGCCAATGCGCCATCTCATCAGCCTGGCGATGATAATCTCTCGCAGCGTAGCTGGCTTTTGCGATCGCTCAATCGATGAGGCCATTGCTTCTCGCTAAATTACAGCTTAAAACCCGCAAATTCTTGCCATCGCCTTTGACATCTTCTGGATAGATACCTAAGACATCATAGATTTTTGTCCAGTAGTGTCGAATGGTTCCTTCTGAGACATTAATTTGTTGAGCAATTGATCTATCCTGCAGGCCATCTTCACAGGCAAAAGCCAGAATTTTCAGCCATTCTGGTTTAACTTCTAGACCAGCCTGTAGCCCACGAATGTCTTTAGTATGGGTATAGCCCTTGAGGGCACAGTCAAAGCGCTCAAAAATTTCTTGAGTTGAACATCGGCCTTTGTCAATTACGGTGAAGCCGCCCTGATGATTATCAATATCGGGCTTGATGCGGCAAAGGGCAGAGACGAAAGAGCTTTGCACAGCTAAATTTTGTTCGGGATAGCGCTTCATGATTTTTTTCAGCAAATCTACGCCCGTATCTAATTTGGTGAGATCGTTTTCTTTTTCAGGAATTTGGAAACAAGGGCTGTCGATACCGAGGAAAAAGCCTTAAAGGAAATTTTCCAATATCGCCCTGACTTAATTATTTTAAATTTACAAATTCCTGAAAAAAAAA
>JAAHIC010001121.1 GCA_010671965.1 Leptolyngbya sp. SIO4C5 | reverse complement strand
TTTGGAAGCCGCTGTCATCGCCATAGTGACTTTGACCCCCTTTCTGGCCCCCCCTTTCTGCAGTTCTCTCTCAAAGACCAGTCGAAAGCAGTTCTTGCCGAAGAGGTTACGCTGTCTACCTCTAAATGATTCGTCAGTGCCCTGCCTGTAGCTTCAGAGCTTGAGCAGTCAAGATTGTTTCTGATGTTGGAGCAAGGTCACTGTCAATCGAGCTAGCTTGATCAGTCAGCTAACGGATATAAGCTGACGGCTTGTTCTAACTCAATCTTGACCTGCTCATATGCGGTTTCTAACTCTGAAAGTGTGGTTGTCGCTTTCTGCATTTGCTCGGAGTTCTCTAATGCCTCCAAAGATTTGCAAAGATTGGCCAAATGCTGGGCGCCTAGACTAGCGCTGCTCGATTTGAGCGAGTGAGCTTGTAGATTAAGTTTACTGACGTTTCCGTGCTCAATTGCTGTACGCATCTTTGCTAATATTTTGGGGGTTTCTTGACAGTAAATACTGACGAGCGATCGCAAAGACTGGGCTGCTTCATCACCGAAGGGCAGCAGCATGTGCTGTAACTGTTGTAAATCGACCAAATTTCTGCATATGAATGGTTCTACCTGTGAATTGGCGTCCTCATCTGCAAAATTGAGCGTTCCAGCTTGCAACTTGTCAGAAGCCGGCTTTGTCACTAGCTGAGCATCTGTGGCAGTAAGCAATCTTAGCTCTGTCTGCCCCGACGTGTTGCATATAGGCAGATTTTCTGTCTTGCTAACAGGGCGTTTCGCTCTTTTAAGGGCACCCACCAATTCTTCAATTCGAATGGGCTTACTGATGTAATCGTTCATGCCGGCTTTGAGACAGGCTTCACGATCACCTGGCATCGCATTAGCTGTGACCGCAACGATCCACGGCCGTTCCGACGGCGACCACTTTTGACAGATCTGATGAGTAGCGGTGAAGCCGTCCATTTCTGGCATCTGTAAATCCATCAGCACAACGTCGTAAGTCTGACGTTGCAGTGCGGCAATGGCCTCTAATCCATTTCCCGCAACGTCAGCACGATAGCCCATTCGCTTCAGTAACTGAATGGATAGCTGGAGGTTTACGCTGTTGTCCTCGGCGACTAGGATGCGCAAAGGTAGCTTGGTGGCAAGCTCATGGTCCATTGCAGAACCTGTCTGCACAGAGGTAACTCGCGGCGATCGCCCCCTAAACAGATCTGCAGCAGCATTTTGCCGCTTTTCTAAACAAGCCTGTCAAACAATCACAGCTTTTAGATATTATTTCTGATCTGTTTAGGGGGCGATCGCCGCGAG
>JAAHIC010001120.1 GCA_010671965.1 Leptolyngbya sp. SIO4C5 | reverse complement strand
ACTGGGCGTGGATGCCTTGCAACGTCTTATTTGGACTCAACAATAGACCCGTCAGATAACGACTCACTTGGGTAAAGCCAGCGGTGCGACAGAACACCGCACGATACGGTTGTAAGTGCTTTCGCAGCGTTTGAGGAATGCTGACCAACGGGAGCATTGAAGCTTCTCCACATTCTGCTCGTGCTAATTTTCTAGCACCGCAAACCCGTCGCTTTTATTCTCTTTTCAGAACATGCCAAGTCGTGTATGTTTAGATGCTTAGCGGTAGTTGACCTATCCTGAACTTCATCTTTGCTGAAAAGAATCGTTGGGTTGGGTCGGAGGAAGTGTTACCATTTCGCCCCTCCCATTTAGATCCGGACGTGCGGTAGGGTAGGGGGTGGCGGCAACGTCACCTTCTTACCCGACTAAACCTGCTGACGGCGCTGCACCAGCCCGGTGACAATGGCCAGGCCAAAGATGCCTAGCAGCGACAAGCCTAGCAGCCACTTGCCCCCCTCCAGCAGCCCGGCCCCCAAAGCCACAATTGGCGGATTAGAAATGGCAATGCTAATCACTAGAGCGGGCATAAACCGCTGCCAAGGAGCCTTTGTTAGGCCGACGCCGTAGCAGACAAAATCGAAAAAGCCGGTCATCAGGCAGCCGGTCAGGAGAAAAAAGTTGCGCTCTAGGTGGCGCTGACTGAGGGTGTCAATGCGCTGCATAAAGCGATCGCCTACCAGACGCCGCACCAGCGTCCGCCCGTAGCGGCGAGAAAGAAAAAAGCTGAGGGAGCAGGACAGCATATCGGCGATGCAGATGATTAGTAGTCCCTGGCTGAAGCCTAGCAGTCCTCCAGACAGCACTGAATAAGCCGTTCCTGGCAACGCCGGAATCACCACGCTGACAAAGCGCAGCAGAAAAATGCCTAGCGGTGCCCAGACGCCGAGGTGATCTACCTGCGCCCGCAACTGGGCAACGCCGTAGTGGTTAACCAGCCAAATGGCTAGACCCACCAGCAGGCCAATGACCAAGAATCGGAGGATTTCAGTGGCTGTCAACTGCTTCATCAGATTGGCTGGAAGGTTTTTTTCCAAAGCTCCCCAGCCGTCAATTTTGGGGGAGTCAGAGGGTCAAAGTCCCCCGGAATCGGAGGCTTAAAGCCCTTCGGGCATACCGAAAAAGGGGACCAGCATCGAGCAGTTCCGTGGCAAAATACTTTGCTAGCAGTATCAGATTTTGGGCGGGTAGTAACGCTCATTGTCCAGCTGCCATCCAGTTTCTTGCTGCAGATAGACGTGGGTGCTGAGACCCTCTTGCCTAGCACTGCGGA
>JAAHIC010000112.1 GCA_010671965.1 Leptolyngbya sp. SIO4C5 | reverse complement strand
AGGACAGCTAGTACCTCTTCCTGCCGTACCTGGTCTGGATGGGGCACAGATACCTGCACCTCCACAATCATCTGGTTGGGATGGTCAAGACCCGCCACCTCCCAGACACCGGGGAGGGCATTGTGGGCGATCGCGTTCCGAACGGCTCTGGCAGCGGCCACGGTGGGATCCTGACCGTGCTGATCAATCCCCATCCCCATTTCGATAATCAGGCGTTTTGGCATCAGTGGCTATCCTAAGTTTCAATCACCACGCGCAGATTACCGCGTTTGCGCACCACCCGGCAGGCCGTAGATCCATTAGAGCGCTCAAACTCTAAGTCCAGCACCGTTGAGCCGATTTTGAGATTGCGCACTGCCAGCTTCTGTAAAAAGTCGGGCAGGACCGGGTCAACGATACGCAGAGAGTTGCTGGGCGCGTTAGGAATCAAATGCAGCATCATCTGCAACAGATGAAAGACGCTGCCTGTAGCCCAAGCTTGGGGGGAGCAGGCCACCGGATACTGTACAGGCGGTATGCGCTCAATGCGTTCAAAGCCGCAAAACAGCTCTGGGGGGCGCTGGTAGGGCTGGTAGGTCATCATGTCGAAGATGCCCTTAGAGACTTCTAGGGCCGCATCGATTTGATTGAGCGATCGCAGTCCCTCTACAATCAGGGCATTATCGTGGGGCCAGACCGAGCCAATGTGGTAGCCCATCGGGTTGTAGGCGGGAGAATGGCTGCTCAAAGTCCGGATCCCCCAGCCGCTGAACATGTCGGGGGCTAGCAGCCGTCCGGCAACGCTCTCGGCTTTTTCGGGGGTCAAAATGTCTAAAGCTAGGCAGTGGCCGGGGTTGGAGCTGATGCTGTCTACGGGCTTGCCTTCGCCATCTAGAGCCAAAGCGCAGAAATCTAAATCATCAATCCAAAAGTCCTTATTAAAGCGGTGTTTTAGGTCTCTGGCTGACTCTTCCCAGGCTTCTGCTAAATCTAAGCGCTTCTTCATGCGGGCAATTTTTGCCAGCCGAACTCTAGCGGCATAGACATACGCCTGCACTTCGCACAGAGCAATCGATCCCTGAGCCAGATGACCGTGGCGATCCACAATGCAGTTCCAGGAATCTTTCCAGCCCTGATTGTCTAATCCGCCTTTGGATTTGCGGTAGTAGGCCAAATATCCGGTTTCCGCGCAGGCGCGATCGATCCACTCCATCGCCTTGAGAGCATTGGGCCACAGCGTTTCTAGGGTGGACTGGTCGTTTGTCCAAGCGTAGTAGTCGGCATAGAGCATAACCCACAGCGGCGTAGCATCTACGGTGCCGTAGTAAGGCGTATGGGGCATTTCGCCGCAGCGCACTAGCTCCCCATGCCGTAGTTCGTGCAGAATCTTACCGGGCTGCTCCTCGCGCCATTCATTGTCAGTTTTGCCCTGGTAGTGGGCCAGCAGTTTCAGGGTGGACTGAGCAATGCTGGGGTCAAGCATTAGGGTCTGGGTGGCGGCAATAATTGTGTCGCGGCCAAATAGAGTCGAGAACCAGGGGACACCTGCCGAGAGGGTGGTTTCTTCATGAAAGTCCTGCCGCAGCAGGTAGGTATCCTGCTCGGCCCGCGAAACCACTAGGTTGAAGGTTTCGTTGTCGGAGCTGATCCGGGCGACCTGACTGAGCCAGTGGTCTTCTTCCGAAGTTTTAGAGGCGATCGCCTGCCCTAAGTTAGCAGGTAAACCGTCTGAGGGAGTTTGCTCACCGTCCGTTAGAAGCTGCAGGCGATAGCCTAACTTTTGCGACTGATGCGGCTCTAAGGTCAGATGCCACAGAGCTGTATGCCCCTTACAGATATCGGGGGGGCGGTGCAAAAATTCAATCTGGGACTCCATCACGATGCCATCTAGGCCCATGTAGGCCAGATGCAGGCGATCGCTGACTCGCTCGCTCAGGGCTTGTAGGTCTGCTTCGTTCTCAATTTGCTTACCGTGCTGGCTAGGCAGCCGCTGAATTTTAGTGCCGCGCTGCTCTCGCTGGGTGTAGCCCCGCAGCTCAAAGACATCAATGAAGTCGGCATCAAAGCTGAGAGACAGGGTAAAGCTAGCAGGCTCAGTGCTGTAGTTAGTCACCTCAATGTCTTCAAACAAACCGCCATTGAGCACCATGTCGCGGCGAATGCCGATGGTGTCGTGGGTGATGTCGGGCAGGGGCGGATTGGCGCACAGCACCGACAGAGCAAACCCCAAGTCGGCATTGCTGCTGAGCAACACCGGCGATCGCCCGTCAATTTGCAGCTCCAAGCGACTCAAAAACCGCGAATCCCGGCAAAAAAGGCCCATGCTGGTGTTCTGATTGCCCTCTAAACAACCAGAGATATTGCCGAGTAGATCCGTGATCATAAACAGATCGTCTTCTTTCAGCGTCAGCGTCGGCAGGGGCTGCTTGCTAACTACGCAGGGCCATTCGGGTAAGGGCCACTGAGCAGCAGGCAGGTATTGCTGGCCGTTTTGCTCAAGGATATCTAGAGCCATGATTGTCTAAGTCCGAGAAACGAAAAGGATGTGTAGCTGGCTCAGTCAGATAAACGGAAACGCCAGCTCGAATCTGGCAGTCGCGATCGCGGCTGCTTTTTCACAATGTAGCGATTCGTCAGCCCATCGGGGCAAACAATTCACTATTTGATTCCAGCCACATACCGGCATAAAGAAAAAGGCCAGAGAACTTTTCTCTGACCTCAGGCAGTACATCTGTTAGGTAAAATTTGTCAGCAGGGCCGGGCGGGTATCGCCCACCTCACTGGCTACTGGGCTGCTTCAGCGATCGCTTCCGGCGCGTCAGCAGCAAGCTGGCCGATATTAACCTTGACCACCCGGTTGCGCACTTCCTCAACTTTAGGCAGCGTTAGCATCAGGATGCCGTTGTCAAAGTTGGCGGCAATTTCGGTGTTCTGAATGGCAACGGGTAGGGGAACAACCCGGCGGAAAGTGCCGTAGCGCAGTTCAGAATGGAGCAGGCGCTGACCTTCAGACAGTTCGGCCATCTGACGCTGGCCGGAAATGGCAACTGCTTCGCGGCTAGCTTGAATGTCAATATCCTCGGCGGTGACACCCGGTAGCTGGACTTGCAGCAGCAGGTTGTCGCCTTGGTCAATTAGGTTAACGGCAGGTGTCCAGGTGGTTCTTACGTTCATATCTGCGGAGTTCATTTCATCAAAAACACGATCGAGCTGACGATGCAGGGATTCAACTTCACGAAGGGGTTGCCAGTAACGAACGATCATAGTTTCTAAACCTCTCAATCTAATGCTGAAACTGGTTTGCGGCTCCCAAACCGCGCTCTCAATCTCTCTACAGTTCCTATGATGCCGGGGGAAACGCGATCGCCCCAGTCCAGAGAACCCTACCCGGAGGTGGGATTTTCTCACCGAACCTCGACCGTATAGGGGAGATGGAGAAGTAGGGATAAGGGTGTTGTCGGCGGGGCCGAATGGATGGGGACGCCGTGAGCGCAGTTACAGAAGGGCTCACCATAAGCGCAGTTACAGAAGGGCTCGCCGTGAGTGCAGTTACAGAAGGGCTCGCCATCAGCGCAGTCACAGAAGGGCTCGCCGTGAGCGCAGTCGAACGGCGTTATCATGGGGAGCAGTTGACATTTCTTAACGTTTTGGACGTTAGCTAAACTGCATGAGTCTTTCTGTCCCCAATCGCGATCGCGTCAAAGCCTTTGTCGAGAAGCGGATTTTGCTGGGCCAGCCGCTGACTTTGGAGCTGACGGCGATTCTGCTGGTCTATTTTGTCCAGGGAATTGTGGGGTTGGCTCGCTTGGCGGTGAGCTTTTTTCTGAAGGACAGCATTGGGCTGACGCCTGCTGAGGTGGCGGCCATGACGGGAATTGCGACGCTGCCCTGGACGATTAAGCCGCTCTTTGGCTTTATTTCAGATGGCCTGCCTATCTTTGGCTATCGGCGGCGGCCCTACCTGATTTTGTCGGGGCTGCTGGGGGCGGCGGCGTGGCTGGCGATGGCGACCGTGGTGAATACGGCTGGGGCGGCGATCGCGGCGATTACCCTCAGTTCTCTAGCGGTAGCGGTTAGCGATGTCATTATTGATTCGCTGATTGTGGAGCGGGCACGGCAGGAGACTCAGAGCGCTGCCGGGTCAATTCAGTCTCTAGCTTGGGGAACTTCTGCCCTGGGCGGATTGATTACGGCCTATCTGGGCGGGCTGCTGCTAGAGCAGTTCGGCACGCGGGTGATCTTCGGCATTACGGCTGTGTTTCCCCTGATTGTGTCTCTGGTGGCAGGGCTAATTGCGGAGACGCCTGTGACCGAGTCGTCTAGCTTTGCCGTCGTTCGCACCCAGGTAAAACAGCTTTGGGGGGCAATTAGCCAAAAGGCTATTTGGATGCCGGCCCTGTTTCTGTTTCTCTGGCAGGCGACACCCACGGCAGATGCGGCTTTCTTCTTCTTCACTACCAATGAGCTAGGTTTTGAGCCAGAGTTTTTGGGCCGGGTGCGGTTGGTGACTAGCGTAGCGGCTTTAATAGGCATCTGGATTTTTCAGCGCTTTTTGCGATCGGTGTCGTTTCGCCGCATTTTTGCCTGGTCTACGGTGCTGTCGGCGCTGCTGGGCCTGACCATGCTGCTGCTGGTGACTCACACTAACCGGGCGCTGGGCATTGACGATCACTGGTTCAGCCTGGGGGACAGCCTGGTGCTGACGGTGATGGGGGAAATTGCTTTTATGCCAGTGCTGGTGCTGTCAGCACGGCTGTGTCCGCCGGGGGTAGAAGCGACCCTGTTTGCCCTGCTGATGTCTATTGTCAATCTGGCAGGGCTGCTCTCCCACGAGTTTGGCGCTTTGCTGACCCACTGGCTGGGCGTCACGGAAACCAACTTTGATCGCCTGTGGCTGCTGGTACTAATCACGAATTTCAGCACCCTTTTGCCCTTGCCTCTGCTTTTCCTCCTGCCCAAAGCCTCAGCGCAGGATCAGACCGATGGCTCAACCCCCGTCCCTTCACTGGGGGCGGCAACAGCGGCAGAAATGTCCCCGCTGGAGTCTCAGGCCACTGAAGCGCCGGTCCCCGTGGGAGTTGAGCTAGACCCGCAATAATTTCTGCGATCGCTATAAAATACATCTTCCGAGACATTACAAAATGTTTCAGTTTCGTTAATGTCTTAATAAATCTTCCAGTAGGTGCCATGCAGTCCATTGAAAATCCGATGCAAACCCTGTCCCATCAGTCTTTTGAAATGGATGACTGGCGCAGCGGTTATCGCTCTCAGCCGCAAGAATTTGACTACTGGATCGAAGAGATTGAGGGCCAGATTCCGCCAGAGCTAGAAGGTACCTACTTCCGCAACGGCCCTGGCCTGCTAGACATTCACGGCTACGACATTCGCCATCCCTTCGACGGCGACGGCATGATCAACGCGATCGCCATTTCTAAAGGTCGCGCCCACTACTGCAACCGCTTCGTCCGCACCCAGGGCTATGTCGAGGAGCAAAAGGCTGAAAAACCCCTCTATCGCGGCGTCTTTGGCACCCAGAAGCCGGGAGGCTGGCTAGCCAATGCCTTTGACCTGCGGCTGAAAAACATTGCCAATACCAACGTGATTCACTGGGGCGGTAAGCTGCTGGCGCTGTGGGAAGCGGCTGAACCCCACCGGCTCGATCCGCGTACTTTAGAGACGCTAGGGATTGATTACCTAGATGGGGTGCTGCAGGAAGGATCTGCCTTTGCCGCCCATCCCAAGGTTGATCCGAGCTGCGATCGCGCCGGCGGCGAGCCTTGCCTGGTCAACTTTGCGGTCAAACCGGGCCTTTCCACCACCATCACCCTTTACGAGTTCAATCCGCTGGGGCAGCTGATCAACCAGCATAGCCACTCAGTTTCCGGCTTTGCCTTCCTGCACGACTTTGCCATCACGCCCCACTACGCCATCTTCTTCCAAAATCCGGTTAGCTTCAATCCGCTGCCCTATTTGTTCGGCTTTAAGGGCGCGGCTGAGTGCATTCAGTTTGACGCCACAGCTCCCACAAAGGTGATTCTGATTCCTCGTAGCGGTCAGGGCGAAGTAAAAATTATTGAGACAGATCCCTGCTTTGTCTTCCACCACGCCAATGCCTTTGAGCAAGACGGCAAGGTCTACGTAGATTCTATTTGTTACACCGATTTTCCCACCGTAGAAGAAGATAGCAGCTATAAGCAGGTAGATTTCTCCGCCGTTCCTGAAGGTCAGCTCTGGCGCTTCGCCCTCGATCTTGAGGCAGAAACGGCTACCTCTGAAAGCTTGATTCAGCGCTGCTGCGAATTTCCCAGCCTCCACAGCGACCAGGTCGGCCAGCCTTATCGCTTTGTCTATTTAGGGGCGGCGGATGCTCCTAGCGGCAACGCCCCACTGCAGGCCGTCTTGAAGCGCGATCTCGTTACCGGAGAGGAACAAATCTGGAGCGCAGCTCCCAGAGGCTTTACCGGCGAACCGCTGTTTATAGCTCGACCGGGTGGGACAGCGGAAGACGACGGCTGGGTACTCATCCTGCTCTATGACGCTGAGCGGCGCTGCTCAGAGCTAGCCATTCTCTCGGCCCAGGCAATCGATCAGGGGCCAATTGCCAGGCTGAAGCTGAATCACCACGTTCCTTACGGCCTCCACGGCAGCTTTACCTATCAATACTTCGGCCCCTCGACCGTAGCCGGATAATTAGTCAGACAGAGCTGGGCATACTAGAAGCGATTGTGTGATAAGGCTTGTGGTCTATACCCCTAGCGCTTAATTATGTTCCTGAAATCTCATACCGTCTGCTATCGTTTGACCCCTAAAAAAGAGGGATATCGGCTAGAAATTTGGGAGCCAGCCGCTCCGGAGAGTCCTGCCAGTAAGCCCTACTGCTTTATGGTGGGCTACGTGGTGAAATCTAAACATGAAGCTCAGCAAATTCTCAACAGCTACCTGATAGCAAACGGCGGTCAGGCAGCAGATATTTCTCTCTGTCCGGCAGACGGAGAGGTTTACACCACTTCCTACTGGCCTTTGGAAATCAGCGATTTTGCCGAAGAAACCCAGATTATTCACAATCCTCTGGGCCGCAACTAGCGCTTTGAACAGTTCTTATTTAATCTGCTCAATTTCTTCGATGTAGCGCTCGTCTGAGGTCTGATCGACAATTTGAATATTTTCCTGTCTGACCTGCCCTTTCACGGTGATTTCTGCGCCCAGGGCAGGTTTTTCGGCTTGAGTGACGACCCAAACTAGACCCGTCTCATCTTGGAGCTGATAAATCCAGCCGTCTAGCAGCGGTACGTGCTGCTGCACTTTGCCACGGAGATAAACCGGATCGCCAGAAAGGGGCTGATTGTGAATATCGGCGATCGCTTCAATTCGCCCCGTCAGCCGCATCGGCGCGGGGACTGACAGATCGGCAATCGGATTACTGTCTCCCGCTAGGCCGCAGCCCGACACGCCAGCGAGCAATACCCCCAAGCCCAGCGCCAAACAGACCCGATAGGCGCGTAAGATTGAATAAGGGCGATGCCGAAAAGTGACGTGAGAAACTAGAGCAGGGCCTTTTTTAGAAATGGCTGCAATTTTGGTTGTCATTGCTCACCTATGCACAGTTTAGTATGGCGCAGATTCTCGACGGCAAATCTCTGGCTCAGCAAATTCAGTCTCAGCTCCGGGAAAAAATTCAGACCTTAGAGCCGCAGTTAGGCAGACCGCCGGGCTTAGCCGTTCTGATGGTGGGGGACAATCCAGCCAGCGCTGCCTATGTTCGCAACAAGGAACGGGCCTGCGATCGCGTTGGCATTGCCTCGTTCGGTCAGCAGCTTCCAACTTCTACCAGCCAGGCAGACCTTACCCGGATTATTCACCAGCTCAACCAAGATGAGCGGATTGATGGCATTTTAGTCCAGCTTCCCCTGCCTGCGAATCTCGATGATGTAGCCCTGCTAAATGAGATTGAGCCGCGCAAAGATGTAGATGGCCTGCACCCCACTAATTTGGGCCGTTTAGTCCGTCAGGAGATAGGGCTGAGAAGCTGTACGCCTGCCGGCGTCATGCGTTTGCTCAAGGCTTACGAAATTGACCCAGCAGGCAAGCAGGCGGTGATTTTGGGCCGCAGCATTTTGGTGGGTAAGCCGATGGCGCTGATGCTGCTGGAGGCCAACGCCACGGTGACTATTGCCCACTCGCGATCGCAGGATCTGGCTAGTCTGACCCGCGCGGCTGATATTTTAGTGGTCGCGATTGGCCGACCGGGGCTGATCAGCGCTGAGAGGGTGAAGCCCGGTAGTACCATTATTGACGTGGGGATCAATCGTATCGTCGATGCAGAGGGGCAGTCACGCCTGGTTGGAGATGTTGATTTTGACTCAGTTGAGCCAATTGCGGGCGCTATTACCCCTGTTCCGAAAGGGGTGGGGCCGATGACTGTGACCATGCTGTTGCAAAATACAGTATGGAGCTACTGTAGACAGCACGGCATTGACGCCGAATTTTAGCTATCTAGCTAGCTTCTCCTGTAGATAGAAATGACCGCGAGTTAAACCCAATGGTGCTATCCAATACCACCCATTCCCAAACGACGCCCTTCGATCTGTCAGCCTATCTGAGCGATCGCAAGCAGCAGGTAGAGGCGGCGCTAGAGCAGGCGATCGCTGTGGTTTATCCTGAGCGCATTTATGAGTCGATGCGCTACTCGCTGATGGCGGGGGGCAAGCGCTTGCGGCCTATTTTGTGCTTGGCGACGGCTGAGCTGGCGGGTGGGACGCCTGCGATCGCAATGCCCACCGCCTGCGCCTTGGAAATGATCCACACCATGTCGCTAATCCACGACGACCTGCCCGCAATGGATAACGACGACTTTCGGCGCGGCCAGCCCACCAATCACAAGGTTTACGGCGAAGATATTGCCATCTTGGCAGGGGATGCGCTGCTGGCTTATGCCTTTGAGTTTATTGCCACCCAAACTCAGGATGTCCCGGCTGAGCGCATCTTGCGCGTTGTAGCTCACTTGGGCCGAGCAGCGGGGGCGGCAGGTTTAGTTGGGGGGCAAATTGTAGATCTAGAGTCAGAGGGTAAATCTGAGGTAGGGGTGGAAACGCTGAACTTTATCCATATGCACAAAACGGCGGCGCTGCTAGAAGCCTCGGTGGTTTCAGGGGCGATGCTGGCGGGAGCGCCCCAGAGCGATATTGAGCGGCTATCGGGCTATGCCCAGCGAATCGGCCTGGCATTTCAAATTGTGGATGACATTTTAGACATCACTTCCACGCAGGAAGAACTGGGCAAATCTATTGGTAAAGATGTGCAAGCGCAAAAGGTGACTTATCCTAGCCTTTGGGGCCTTGAGGAATCTAAGCAACAGGCCCAGCAGCTAGTGGAAGCCGCTAAGCAAGAATTACAATCTTTTGGCGACTACAAGCGACCTCTGGCAGCGCTTGCAGACTACATCACAGCTCGTACACATTGAGGTTGGCTACATGCAGGACGTTAGCGAAATCTTGGATAATCATGTGCTTTTAGTAGCGCTAATTGCCTGTCTGATTGCGCAGGTGCTCAAGGCGGTGATTGAGTATCTGCGGCACGGCAAGATTAATCTACGGGTTTTGGTGGAAATGAGAGCGGAAGAGCATACGACTGAA
>JAAHIC010001119.1 GCA_010671965.1 Leptolyngbya sp. SIO4C5 | reverse complement strand
AACTGACTTAACGAGCATGGAGGGATTCGAACCCCCGACCCTCAGAACCGGAATCTGATGCTCTATCCTACTGAGCTACATGCCCTCATTCTTTTGGATTGTAGCACTGGATGGCGGTGGCTGGGGTAGGATTTATGAACTGCCCCTATCCTTGAACCCATATGCCTGCTGCTGAAACCAATCCCAATTCGGCCCAGCTTGATCAAACCGCTGAGACGCTAGACCAGGAAGCGAGCCAAAGCGGCCTTAGCGCCGATCAGTACAGGCGTAAAATGCAGCGCCGCAAAGAGGTGCAGGATCAGCGCCTAGCAGAGCGCAGCCAGCAAAAGGGCTTAATTATTGTCCATACGGGCAACGGCAAAGGCAAGACGACGGCGGCTTTAGGGATAGTGCTGCGATCGCTGGGACATGGCTTCAAAGTCGCTATTGTTCAATTTATTAAAGGTGGCTGGGAACCGGCGGAAAAGGCTGTCTTAGGTCAGTGGTCTGATCAGCTTGACTTTCACGCGATGGGTGAGGGATTTACCTGGGAAACTCAAGATCGCGATCGCGATACTCAGCTAGCCCAGGCCGCTTGGGAAAAAGCGCTGTCCTACATCCAGAATTCCGACTATACAACCGTCCTGCTAGATGAAGTCAATATTGCGCTGAAGCTAGGCTATCTCAGCGTCGAGCAGGTCTTAGCGGGACTAGAGCAAAAGCCCGCTGGCTCACACGTAATCCTGACCGGGCGGGGAGCGCCCCCAGAGCTGATCGAGCGCGCCGATCTGGTGACTGAGATGACTTTGGTGAAGCATCCTTTTAAGGAGCAGGGGGTAAAGGCGCAGGCGGGAATTGAGTATTAAAGCGGTTTATTTGACCAGCGGGCTGCCGTGATGGTGCACCATGTACCAGCGATCGGCCATGCGCTCAAAAATATTAGTCGCCATTGACTGGGCCTCAATCCGGCGACCGCTACTGATTTGCAGGACATTTTCAATCAGCACCACGTAGGCAAAGTCACCGCTAACTTCCACAGAAATGATCTCGGTATCAACTTCAATGTAGTGAGTATGTTTGAAGATTTGCTCCCAAGTGTCGCGGATACTCATCCACCCCTTGAGAGCATCACGGCCAGGATGAATACAAAGGCTTCCAATTCCCTGCGACCAGACCGCTTCCATCGCTTCTAGGTTTTTCTTTTCAAAAGCACGATAGAAAGCATCATTGGCGATCAGAACGGACTCGCGCTCGTTTGTCATCACTAACTCCACCAAGAGGGCAATAGGGTCTGTAGGCTTGAGATTCTCATCGGCAAAGGCTACAGGCTTTTGCCA
>JAAHIC010001118.1 GCA_010671965.1 Leptolyngbya sp. SIO4C5 | reverse complement strand
ACTTGGGCAGTTCTGGGCGCATGATTAAGGACGCGCTGCAGCAGTCGGGTTTTTTGCTGTTTGT
This sequence comes from Leptolyngbya sp. SIO4C5, assembly GCA_010671965.1. Taxonomy (GTDB): domain Bacteria; phylum Cyanobacteriota; class Cyanobacteriia; order Phormidesmidales; family Phormidesmidaceae; genus Sphaerothrix; species Sphaerothrix gracilis. Next base: position 1,255 of record JAAHIC010001118.1, on the reverse strand, counting down.
GGTGTTGACCACTAAATTTATGGCTGTGACGGGGGAACTGCTGCATCAGCTCCTGTGGCAAAACACCTCAATTATTTATTTGCCTTCCCTCATCGGCCTCAGCCCGGAATGGTGGGACTGGCTGGAAGTGGCGATCGCCTTTGGCCTTGTGCTTTGGAAAGGGTTAGAAATTAGTCAGGAGGAACATTTCTATATCGATGCTAAACAGCTCACCTTCTGCCTCAACCGCCGCCCCATAGCCCAGCTCAACACGGCCAAGATTGAGACGCTCTTGTATCTGCGATCGCCCGAACCGATGCTGCTGATTGCTGACCGTAATCAGGCGATCGAAATTACCGGACTCCAAACTGAAACCGAGTTTCAAGCCTTGCTGCTGCATCTAGAACAAATCATTCGCCCGCTGCAGCCAGGAAAAATAGAAGCGGATAAAAAAAATCCCGATCAAAGGAACACCGTTTAAGTGGAAATTGTAGTGGCGCACACAGCTAAAATAGAGCATTAAGTAGGGTGCTGTATAGCCCGAAGGGCATAGCAGAAAAGCGCAGCGTAACGCACCGAATCCAGGGGTTTGAGCCTGTTGATGATTTGCATCATTTTAGGCATGTCGCGCCACTACAAATACATAAAGCGATCTACTGATCCTTTTTGATAATTTCACTGAGATTCTTCTTTAGTCGCTTCTCGAACAGCGTTGATGATAATTAAGCTTAATTGCTGACCTAGCTCTTTTTCTGGAGAAGGCGGGGGAGGTGTCTTACTGAATAGCCATCCTGGCAAAGGTAGATCCTTTGGCTTACCTTTTTTATCGGCACCGCCCAGCATCTCAACAGACCAGACAAACAAAACAAATGCAATAATGCCTGCTGCAATAGGTTCGAACATCGCTATCTCGGTGTATAAAATGTATGTTCTTGACTTAATTCAGAGGAACACAGCCTAATTCCCGAAAGTTAACCGTTTCTTTTTCAAACTGGCCAAGTTTTGGACTTTAGATGTAATTAGGTTGGAGCGATTGACTCAACAACGTAGAAGTCAGCCGCAACCTTTCATACAGCCATCCCTGACAAATGCTGTGTCCGAATATAGCAAAGCTCATCGCGGGCGATTCCCTGTTAACAATTAATTAAGTTTTCTCAAGCCTGCTGACGCCGCGTAGATTGAAACCAATAGGTTAATCGCTACCTCTACCAAGGCTCTCAGTCTGCCGCTGTCCCAATTTTGCCTGATTAAGTAGTCCTGTGCGATCGCTCAAATA
>JAAHIC010001117.1 GCA_010671965.1 Leptolyngbya sp. SIO4C5 | reverse complement strand
TTCGCCCCCTACCCAATTCAGGTGGGCCTGCTCAATCGCTTCCGCACCGCCGAGGAGCGCAAAAATATTCAGCAGCGCTTAGCCACAGGTGAACTAGACGTGGTGGTGGGAACTCATCAGCTCTTAGGTAAAGCGGTGAAGTTCAAAGATTTGGGCTTGCTGGTGGTGGACGAAGAACAGCGCTTTGGCGTCAACCAAAAAGAGAAAATCAAGGCGCTAAAGACCCAGGTAGACGTGCTCACCCTTAGCGCTACTCCTATTCCCCGCACTCTTTACATGGCCCTTTCCGGCGTGCGGGAAATGAGCTTAATCACCACGCCGCCCCCCTCCCGCCGTCCGATTAAAACCCACCTGGCGCCTTACAATCCGGAAACGGTACGCTCTGCCATCCGCCAAGAACTCGATCGCGGCGGCCAAATCTTTTACGTAGTGCCCCGCGTCGAGGGGATCGAAGAAATCTCAAGGCGGCTGCGGGAGATGCTGCCGGGGGTGCGGCTAGCGATCGCTCACGGTCAGATGCCAGAGGGAGAGCTAGAGTCTACCATGCTCACCTTCAGCAACGGCGAAGCGGATATTCTGCTCTGCACCACCATTATTGAGTCAGGACTGGATATCCCCCGCGTTAACACCATCTTGATCGAAGATTCACACCGTTTCGGCCTGTCCCAGCTCTATCAGCTCCGGGGCCGGGTGGGGCGATCGGGAATTCAGGCCCATGCCTGGCTGTTCTACCCCCGGCAAAGCAAGCTGACGGATAAAGCGAGGCAGCGGCTACGAGCGATTCAGGAATTTGCTCAGCTTGGCTCTGGCTACCAGCTCGCCATGCGGGATATGGAAATTCGCGGCGTGGGCAACCTCCTGGGGGCAGAGCAGTCCGGCCAGATGGACGCCATCGGCTTTGACCTCTACATGGACATGCTGGAAGAGGAGATTGCTGAGATTCGCGGTCAGGAAATTCCTCAGGTGGAAGATACCCAGGTGGATCTCAACGTCACCGCCTTCATTCCGGCCAGCTACATCGCTGACCTGGACCAAAAGATGAGCACTTACCGCACCCTCGCTGCTGCCGAAAGCCGCCGCGAACTGACTCAGCTCGCCGCTGATTTAAGCGATCGCTATGGCCCGATTCCCCATGCTACCGAGCAGCTCATTCGCATGTTGGAGCTGAAGCAAGTGGCCAAGCAGCTTGGTTTTTCTCGCATCCGCCCCGAAGGCAAGCAGCACGTGATGATGGAAACTCCAATGGAAGAACCCGCCTGGAAGCTGCTCGGTAGCATGGGGAATCGGGCCATAGCGATCGCTTAAATCAGCGGCGAGCA
>JAAHIC010001116.1 GCA_010671965.1 Leptolyngbya sp. SIO4C5 | reverse complement strand
GAGGAAGTGCTTGGCTTTGAGCTTCTTGGAACGAGAGGGAATCTTGTCCATCAGCTGACTACAGGTAGGGCACTGGGTCTTGCTGGGCTTGGCATTACTCGGCTTTATCTGACTGACCTGCGCTTTAGAAGCCTGAGGCGGAGCTGGAGATGGAGCAAAGTAGCTCTGATGCCAGCCAATCAGATACGACTGCCACTCTTGCTGACCCGCCGCGATCGCATCTAAGGTCGTCTCCATCTGGGCAGTGAATTCCGGCTGTATCAAGTCTGGCAGTAGCCTGCCTAACGCCGCATCTAGTTCTAAGCCCAGCGGGGTCGTTAACCGGGAACTTGTGCTGCTTTATTGGCATATCGGTCAAGAAATTCTGCAACGTCAGCGAGAACAAGGCTGGGGTACCAAGGTGATTCCGTGCCTTGCCAAGCTTGCAGTCCCCTCGCATCCGGCCATCTTTCGTGACCTCATTGTCACCTTTCGTGACACGTGACACCAGAGCTAGGCACTGCGCAGGGCCACAATCGGATCTAACTTAGCTGCCTGCTGGGCTGGAACCACGCCGAAGAACAGACCAATCCCCCCCGAAACGCCGACTGCAGCAATCACCGCAACCGCGGAAATCTGAGGCTGAAACAGGGTAAAGACGCCAACTAGCAGCATGCCGCCTACGCCGATGGCAACACCCACAATTCCACCAGCGGCTGACAGCAAAAAAGCTTCAATCATAAACTGAGCTAAAATGTCGCTTTCCGAGGCCCCAACGGCTTTCCTCAACCCAATCTCCTGGGTGCGCTCTTTCACCGAAACCAGCATAATATTCATGACCCCAATGCCGCCGACGAGTAAAGAAATGCTGGCAATGGCCGCTAGCATTGCCGTTAGTGCTCTTGTGACGCGATTGCTCAAGTCCAGCAGGTCTTTTTGCGATCGGACATCAAAATCATCAATCTTCTGAACTCGGTGCCGTAAACGCAGCAGATTTGTGATTTGAAAACGGGCGGCTGGCAAGCTTTGGGTGTCTTGAATGGCAACTGCCAAATTGCTAAGTTCAATGCCGTAGGGAGAAGTTTGGCCTACCAGCCGTCTCGACATCGCCGTTAGGGGAACCAAAACGGCCTCATCATAGTTGACCCGGCCCAGGACAGATCCTTTCTCGACTAGCACGCCAATCACTTCAAATCCGGCGTTTTTAATCCGCACTTTTTGGCCAATCGGATCTTGCTGCCCAAAAAGCTGTCTGGCGGCATTGGCCCCCAGGACAACGACCGCCCGGCTTTGCTCTCGTACAGGCGGACGATCTCGGCTTCGCTGGGTTCGGGCACGCCC
>JAAHIC010001115.1 GCA_010671965.1 Leptolyngbya sp. SIO4C5 | reverse complement strand
ACTGCGGATCGCTTTACGGTCATTGTCGATGATCAGGTATTGGGCGAATTTGGCCCTGGCGATACGCTTAACTTCAGTGATTATGCTGAAGTCTTAGGCGATCGCCTCATTGAAGGTGAAGGTGTGCGCCAGTTCATCATTACTGATATTGAACCCTCCGTAGACTCAGACGATCCGCGAGCTTTCCCACTGAAGATTGACTTCAGCACTCCCACCGCCAGCTTTGAAATGCGGGCTATGGAGGCAACAGCCTCAGTTCCCGAGTCGGCTCAGGTCAGCTTGGAGCCGGATTCTGAGCAGTAACTGACTCATTAGATTCACCGCTCAATAGTACGCTTGTGCCCTGTCTGCACTTTGGACGGGGCTTTTTGTCAGCGGTAAAACTGTTCTGGTTTTTCTATGTCCACAGGCTTTGTAACATTTTGAAAACAATCTCCGGGTTTATAGCGACTACGGAGGTTCTAAGGGAACCGAAGTTATCAGTAGAATGTCAGTTATCCCATACCAGTACTTAGGAGCATTAATGATGAGTATCCCCCAGAAAGCTGCCCTGATTTTAGGCGTCAGCGGCACTCTAATAGCCGTTTCGATGCCAGTGGCCCAAGCCCAGCTACAGGTCACGGGCGGGGGCGCTACTATTAACGATGCTCAGGTATTTCAGCCTGATACGGGCGATCGCGTCGATGCCGCCAATCCAACAACAGTCATTGGCACGGACAATCGCTCTGTCATTTACGAAGGTGAGTTTCTGCCCAGCAGCATCCTGATTGAAACGAATCAGGGACCCATTCCTTCCACTGCTATCTTTCGTCCCACAACGTTTCCGGTTTTCGACACCTCAGTTACGAATCCCGGTAGCCCCCTAAATGTATCAAATATTGCCGATGGCACCCGTAGCGGCGAGTTTCAGGGCACCTTATCCTTTCGCAGCTTAAATGCTACCGGGGGCGCTTCCTTCTTCAATATTCCAACTACGCTCAACTTCAGCGTGACAGCAGCAACGGGCGGGACAGAGCTAGGAGCCGTCACCGAGTACCGGGCCGAAAATTTTATTCTGCAGGAAACCGGAGTTGCTACTTCAGGCAGCTCTTTCGGCGTTGTGCAGCGGCGGACGCCAGTTGATTTAGTCCAGTACGCTAACGGCGATTTGAGCAGTACCTCGCCTGAGAATCAGACTGTTTTTAATAGGTCCGTGGTGGCAGCAGCCTATGACGTGGCTCGCGAAGGTATCGGTTTTGGTTATGACAGTTTGGACCTGGGTTTTGACAGCGGTGTCATTCTGACACCTCCGGGTTTTGACATTGACGGCAACACGCCATCGGTA
>JAAHIC010001114.1 GCA_010671965.1 Leptolyngbya sp. SIO4C5 | reverse complement strand
TTGGTTTCGGAGTTCAGAAAGATATCTATGAGGAAACAGGTAATACCCCAGGACAGTATAATGAAGCATCCTGGAAGAGATTCACCCGTAAGGTAGAGTGGCATCGCATTAATGGAAATATTGAAGAGATCAGCGATGAGTCGGACATTCCAATTGATTGGCTGAGTTACGATAAGCTGTCATGGTCAGAGGGGATGGATGGGAGCGAACTGGAAGCTTCCGAGATACCTCCGGGACATCTCCCACGTCTCGGGTGGAAACATGTTCGTCTCGGGCCGTGGGATGCCGACTCGGCTTACCTTCAAGTTCTCATTGAATTGGACATAAAAGTAATTTCTCTTTCGCGTTGCGAACTGTAGCCAAGTAGATATTTTGTTTTAGGCTGAAAGGCAAGCCAGGTAGCGCGTGACTAACGCACCACTTCTAGAAATTCTTGATACGGTGCGTGACGCTTCGCTCACAGCTATCCGCCATTAGGTAGGGTGGGTGATTAACGCACCATTTACAGAGCGATCGCAAATCTCCTGTAGATTGTCCCCATGATAAAAAAGAAAGCCCGGTAGAGTGCGTGATTAACGCACCATTTCTAGCATCCTCCAGCCAAAACTCTAACTTTTGATTGGGTGCGTTACGCTTCGCTCACAGCACCCTACGCTTTATCCCAAACATCATGGGGAATTACCAGACTCTCATCTCGTGCCCAATCAGAAGGATAAATCCCCTCCGCAATAAACCGATGCACGCTTGAAAACGGCCAATCCTGAGGAACCTTACACAACCCATGGCGTACCGGATTGTAATGAATATAATCACAATGCGTAGCAAAATCTTGCTCATTACGGATCCAATGCTCCCAATATCGACGTTGCCAAAGATTACGTTCTCCTCGCTTTTGTCTCTCGTGCAAGCTCGAGGCTGCCCTCAGCGAATTGCTACCTCAATATTGTGGGTGCGTTTACCTTCGCCCCCTTTCGCCGTCAAGGTTTTGGTAAGGAACTGCTGTCGTTTGTGCTGCAAGAACTCTTTCAAGAATTTCCTGTTATGAAGCTCTGGGTTGATGACGATAACTTAGGCGCGATCGCTCTTTATCAATCCTTGGGCTTTAAGTCCATTGGCTCACAGTATACCGGTTACTTCGGGGAGCATTCCCCCTCATCACCCAACCAGTAAAGCTTGGTGGTTTCAGTGTCTGTCTCTAGCAGTAGTACAAGACTTCCACAAAAGTATTTAGGAACGAAACATCCCCGCCTGAGGACAAAAGGACTCACGTTTCCCAGTTTCTCCGTTCTCGACTACCCACTTCAGATACAAAGCAAGCCGAGCCA
>JAAHIC010001113.1 GCA_010671965.1 Leptolyngbya sp. SIO4C5 | reverse complement strand
TGCAAAATGCTTCACGTTGAGGCAAGACCCCTGGGATCTGCGGTTGCTACTCGGCCATTGGCGTTTTGATCAGTACCCGCACCACTTCGCCGGGGCTAGTGGTGGGCTGGGGGTCGCTCCAGGCATTCGCTTCGGCGTAGCCTTTGACGTGCATTAGGTGGATGTCGAGCCGGACGGCTTCGGCGTCACCAATCAGCACGTGGCGTACTCGCTTACGCTTGAGAGCGCGTTGGGGAGCAGGCGTAGACGGAATTGGGGACGCCGCCGCGCCCGCATGAGACTCTTGAAACATGATGTTCTGTTTCCTTTTACTCTTGGGTTGAGGAAAACAGAACACGAAAACCCCAGCACACCGCGCGAGATACAAATTCGGTGGCTAGGGTAAACTGACCACTAGCCCGTAATCTGGTCGTCTCAGGTTGCGGGTCAGGTGTCTGTTAGTGTTGCAACCACTAGCAGGCACCGCCGAAGGTCTTCGAGTTCTGCGGTTAACTCGCCGTCGAAACGGCTTAATGTCTGAGGATACGTGTCTGAGCGATCGGCGTCAACCGTGGAGGAGCGATCGCAGTAGCGAATCCAGATCCCAGAGTTTTGCTTTTGAAACCAGAAACATTTTGTAGTTGTATTGAAAACTCTGGGATCTTTGATACTTCGTTGTTCTCTATGTACGGTAGCTCGATATCTAGTACCTGACGATATAGGAACAGCAAAGCACTCAAGGCAACGGTTTGAGTCGAGGCCGCGACATGACGATGCATGGCCAAGTGCAATAGATAAGCTCTAATTTCAGAAGCCCCCATATCTCTAGGGTTGGCGCTTGTCATGAAACAGGATGAAATCCCGAATGTAGTAAATATAGGACTTTTCCGTTGAAAGGCTGAAATGCTTTAGACGAGCAACTTCCCTGACTTAATCGAGTAAGTGCGGCGGCTTTGATTTTGTCATCGTACATGACGTATAACTCCCATAGGCAGGTGCTTATGTGTCAGATGTGACGTATAAGCACCCCATTCACCGTACCTAACGTCAAAAGTGACGGATAACGCCCTATTTCCCCGAAGTTATGCGTCAAAAGTGGCATATAAGTTCTGTAAATAAGGGTATTAGTACTTAAAAATGACAGATAAGATCCAGAAAATGGTGTCTTATCTACCGGATCTGACACTGAATATATAGTTGTACTGCCTAGTATTCAGGTGGAGACGGTTCATCAAGCCGTTCCGCACGTTTCAACGAGTTGATTCGGAATACACCAACTTCTCAAGGTGAAATGGTTGACAGATTTATGAAAAGAACACCCTTTTCATAAATCTGTCAACCATTTCACCTTGA
>JAAHIC010001112.1 GCA_010671965.1 Leptolyngbya sp. SIO4C5 | reverse complement strand
CTCAGGACAATGGCAATGCCAACAAAATAGAGGGCTGTTGTGATCCAGCCGATAATGGAAGGCAAAAGAATCATGACTATCAGCTCATGAGAGTTGTTTTTGCTTTGGCAGGCAGGCTTTGCCAGAAGTCTGCCATCACGGCTGCGGTCTGCTGCGGATATTCGTGATGAAAGAAATGCCGACCTTCAGGGCAGCTCCACAGGCGATCGCCTGGTTTGAGCCAAGCCTGCCACCGCGACTGCATATTGGGATCGATAATGACATCGTGACTGCCGTGGCAAACCAGCAAAGCAGGCTCAATGCCACCGGGCACTAGGACACTGTTACTCGCTAGAGAATGGGGCGCTAAGCTGCAGTCGAGATCACGGGTCAGGATTCTGGTCAGCGCGATCGCCTGTTTATGAGTCTGCGCCCCGAATAAAAGCCGCGCTATCTGACCCAAGACGACACTCCGGCTACAGGGCAAAAGCTGTCGCAGCGCATAGTAATGAGAGTGCCAGCTAATGGCTGGATTGGCCCCTACTGAGATCAGCGTGAGCGACTTTACCCGGTGAGGATACTGCCGCGCATAGAGCAGTCCCACTAAGCCGCTGATGCCATGTCCCATCAGGTGCAGCGGGCGATCGCACTGTTTGACATAATCGTGCAGCAGCGTCGTTGCGGTAGTCAAACAACAAGGCTCGTCTTCAGTTTGATCATATTCCCAGCACCGAACCGTAGCTGTCTGAGTCAGCTGACCGAGCAGCCGCTGATCGAATCGTCTGAGGTGGGGACTAACGGTCAACCACAAAGTATTAGGAATCTTCGACATAAACTTGGCAAAAATGAACTTTCATGAGGAAAGCCGAGGGAGAATAACGTAGGAAGTAGGCGTGGCGCTATTCACCCCCCGGCAGCTTCTGGCAACCTGCAGACGTGAGCTTAGAGCCCCATTTCTTGCTTAATCTGGCTCGTCCAAGCCTGAATGCGATCGCTCGTTTTTTCCGGTTCGTTATCCTCATCAAGGGCTAGGCCGCAAAATTTATCATCCCGCATAGCCCGTGACTCGTTGAAGTCGTAGCCATCGGCAGACCAATAACCAACAGTCTTGCCGCCTAAGCCACTGATCTTTTCCTCCAAAATGCCCACAGCGTCCATAAAGTTGTCGGCATAGCCCACCTGATCGCCGGTGCCAAAGTACGCCACCTGCTTACCGCTGAAGTCAACGCCGTCTAGTTCATCTAAAACGCCTTCCCAGTCATCTTGCAGTTCTCCAATATTCCAGGTAGGACTGCCAATAATTAACTGCTGATAGGCTGCTAAGTCCTCGACCGCGACATCGGCAATGTCAAAC
>JAAHIC010001111.1 GCA_010671965.1 Leptolyngbya sp. SIO4C5 | reverse complement strand
GCCGGTCGCGCCCGGCCACCGGCAGCAGCATGGCGATCGGCTCCGGCGACGTCAGGCCGACGCTGGCCTGGCCGCCCCCGTAGATGCGTGCTGCGCCGACGATCTCGCCCTCGTCATAGAGCGGCACGCGCTCGAAGGCGCGCATGCCCCATTCGATCAGCTTGCGGGCCTCCTCGGCCCTCTCGCGCTCGCTCTCGAGGCCGCTGATCGCGAGAAAGACGCGCATGCCGTCGCGCTCCGCGGAGGCTACCAGCGCGTAGCCCGAAGCCTCGATGTAGCCGGTCTTGAGACCGTCCGCGCCGACATTCATGCGCAGGAGCGGGTTGCGGTTGCGCTGGGTGATGCCGTTCCACTCGTAATCCGGAACCGAGTAGTACTGGTAGAAGTCGGGATACTCGCGCCAGATATGGCGGGCGAGGCCCACCATCTCCTTCATCGTCACCTTCTGCTCCTCGTCGGGCAGGCCGGTGGCGTTCCGAAACGTCGAGACGGTGAAGCCGAGTTCGCGGGCGCGCTCGGTCATCATGCGGGCGAAATTCGCTTCGGACCCAGCGATCCCTTCCGCCAGCACGATGGCCGCATCGTTGCCGGACTGGACGATGACGCCGGGAATCAGCGCCTCGAGCGGGATCTCGGAGCCGAGCTGCGCGAACATCGTCGAGCCGCCGGACGAGGCGCCGCCCGTGCGCCAGGCAATCGATATCAATGCGGATATTACCGCTATCGCCTGTCGATCTCGCTTCGCTGTTGATCACCGACTGATCGCTGAGCCTTAAGTTCTCAGCTGAAATAAACATTTCGCCCCCCCGACCACTGCCCAGCGAGCCAGCGGCAATAACACTAGAATTAGAAATATCAATATCCTGTTCAACGCGAATCGTTAGCGGCCCAGTTGCTCCACTTCCTAAAGTATTAGAGGTAACGATGGAAGTGTTGTTAAGACTAAGTTCATTGGCCTCTATTGTTAATCGCCCAGAGCTACCCGCATCCAGAGAAGCGGTTGATATAATGCCTAAATCTTCTAATTGGACGGTATTAGAGGCTGATATAAATAAGTTACCTGAGCTACCAGGGCCATAGGCTTCAGTATTAATCTGTCCAAAGCCTCTTAAGGTTAGGTTTCGTGTCTGAACTGAAATGTCTCCACCATCACCAGTAACATTAAATCCCAAGGCAATATTAAGGGCTGAGGTACCTGCATAGATTCCGCTGCCAATACCTTCATTGACCACAGCAATCGGGCCAAAGCTTAGTATGCGATCAGGTAGTTCTGTGTTAAATCCGATGGCTTCAATAGTGTCAGCATTCACAGTGACACCGCCACTATTACCTGA
>JAAHIC010001110.1 GCA_010671965.1 Leptolyngbya sp. SIO4C5 | reverse complement strand
TCCTAGCCTTATTGGAACTAATGCAATTGGCTAGGAGTTGTTTCATCGGGCGATGTGTCTGAAACATTAATCGACTCGCGCGCTACAATCGAGAGATTTCCGCCGCTAATTGATGGCAGCTGTTGCAGTTGCGAATCAGGAGTGAAAATAAGTTGCCCTCCTCCCTGACTGATCTGTATCTGTAAGCTGCCTCCTAGTCTTTCAACATCTGTAAACTGAGTGAATATCTGTGAGCCATCTTGAACAGACAGACGATCCGTTGCCGCAAAGATATTTCCGCCGCTAACCTCTGCCCCACCTCTCAACGTGATAGTGTCTGTTGAATTTAGGAAAATATTTCCATTGGGTGCATTGAGAAAGCCGCCCTCAAAATTGATATTTTGACCAACTAAACTAATTGATCTACCTTCTAAAACCGCTGCTTGAGACTGATTAATTATCTGAGCATCTGAAAGCGCATTTAAGAAAAAGACGGAAGTATCAATATTGAGAATCCGTATATCAGCCGGTGGATCCGTAGCCGCAAATATGAACGAGCTATCAGCCGAAACAGCATTAGCCGTCGTTGCTACAAACGAACCCCCTAAATCCAAACTGGCATTTGGCCCAAAAAGAATGCCATTCGGATTAATCAGCCAAAAATTCGGCGCAGAATTACCGAACGTGCCCAACGTTCCTAAAATTTCCGACCGATTGTTCCCCGTCACCCGAGACAAAATTGTTTCAATAGCAGGCGTTGGACTAAAAAAGTAAACTCCTCGCCCCTCCCCCACATCAAACTCAGTGAAACTGTGAAGCAAATACTGATCACGAATCGCCCCCCCATTGATGACATCAACCGTCGTACCATTAATAGGAGACACAACAGACGACTCAGTCCCTAGCGTCGTATCCGCAACCGGACTACTCTGTGCTAACACTTCCACCGCCAGCATCAAGCTGCTAACAACGCCAGCTACTCCCGCACAGCAAAGCGTCCAAATCTGCGATCGCACCTTAGAACCTACCATCACATCACTCCTAGGGGGCTAAGTCGATAATGAGACAGCTATTTTAGCTAGTCCGTTCAGTTTTTTTTAGGGATAGAAATTTTGTCAATCTTATTACTACCACGAACTTTCAGGGGAGTATCGCCCCTTACATAATTTCTTTACTCACGCAATCGTAAAACTCACAGCTATCCAATCCCTCAAAACTTTCTACGAAGAAGTCCCTCAGTTAAAAAAACTGCGTCTAACCGCCAGTATTTATGTAGTTTTATGTAAAGCAAGGCATTATTTCGCAGAGGATACTTGATTCTAACGGTTGTGCAGGTAGTTAGTGCACAACCGTTA
>JAAHIC010000111.1 GCA_010671965.1 Leptolyngbya sp. SIO4C5 | reverse complement strand
CTTGCTTCAAGAACCCCCGTCCGAGCAAGTCAGCGCTCTTAACAAAAGATTTGCACAAGTCTGCGGTCGGCATTGAAACGGTCATAACGCTAATACGCTGGTCTAATTCCTGACAACCCTGCTTAGCCGACAAATGAATTCGCTCAGCCGTATAGCTGACGTAGTCTTCTTTGCTAGGATTTGTGAGCGCTAGAGTAGACAGTAGGAGACACAAGCCACCTGCGGCTGACACTTGAACCGATCGCTTTTTGGTTAACCTCAGCGAATTTTGAGCCAAGCGATTGCAGTCAAGAGATAAACGCATAGTTTTTGGGAGATAGATGAGCCTGTCATAACCTGGGATTCAGGCTAGAGGCTCCTATTTCCGCAAACTCTGCGTTTTGACATTGATGCTGCTGCTTTTAGCGATCGCTTTTGGCCCCAATCAAAACTTTGGTTTTGCGTACGGCGCGGCGGCCCCAGCGGTGCCAGTGGGGATCGTGCAGCAGACTGTAGAAGCAGGGAATAATCAGCAGCGTCAGCACCGTGGCTAAGGAAAGCCCGGAAAAGACCACAACGCCCAGAGGCTGCAAGAATTCCGACCCCTCACCAATGCCTAGCGCCAGCGGAAATAGACCCAAAACGGTGGTGATAGTGGTCATCAAAATGGGGCGCAATCGTTGGGGAGCAGCCCGTAAAATAGCGGTTTGGGGATCAATCGGTTCAAATGACTGCTCAGCGCGATCGCGAATTTGATTCGCCAGTTCCACCAGAATGATGGCGTTGTTCACCACAATGCCCACCAGCAGGACTGCCCCCACAATTACCGTCGCCCCAATTGCCGTTTGGGTGATAAACAGTCCCAGGATACCTCCGGCCAGCGCCAGCGGCACCGTTAGCATAATTACTAGCGGATCGATCAGCGAGTTGTACTGTACGGCCATGACTACAAACACCAGGAACGCTGCCAGTCCACCTAAAATTGCTAGGGAAGCCTGGAGCTGCTGATTTGTTTCAGCGCTGGAGCTAGGTAGGATTGACACGCCCGGCGGTAACTCCAAATTAGATAAGACCGCTTCTACCTCCGCTAAGGCTTCTCCCAAACTGGCCCCCTCTGCCAGACTGCCTGCAATCAAAAATACCTGCCGCTGGTTGATTCGCTGAATTTCACCAGGAGCCTGCCCTGGCTCGATTTGGGCCACATCGCCAAGCTGAACCAGCTGGCCCTGATCGGTGAACAGCGGGATTTGCCGTAGCTGAGCCGGACGCTGAATTTCGTCAGGATCAACTCGCACCCGAATATCCACCAGGCGATCGCCCCGCTGAAGCTGGGTAGGTACCGAGCCATTAAGAACCGTCTGCACCGTATTTCCCAGTTCTTCAGCCGTTAAACCCAGGTCTGCCGCCCGTTCCCAGTCAGGGCGAATCTGGACTTCGGGCTGAGGCTCCTCGGCATCAGGGCGAAAGCGGGCTAGCGTGGCCTGCTCTCCCAGGGCTGCTAGGACTTGTTGCCCCGCTTGCCGCAGCGCTTGAATATCACTGCCCTGCAGTCCAACGTCAATTTCAGAGCGGACAGGTGAATTGCTCAGAATCAGACCGCGCACCGACTCCGGGCTGATGCGAATCAGGGTTTCTACCAGATTAAACTGCTCAAATGCCTGACTCATGCGATCGACAAAAGCGGTGACGTCGGTACCCGGCTTCAGGGTAATGGTGCTGGAGCCGCGCAGGGCATTCTCGCTGGTGATGCTGGCAAACAGGGCACCGCCAGCGGTAGTGAAGGTATATTCGGTCTCTGGCTGGGCCAGCAGCAGCTCGTCAATTGCCCGCATGACTCGCTGATTGTCGGCTAAGACGGTGCCGGGCGGAAACTGGGCAAACAGCCGCGCCTGTCCGGTATCGATCCGAGGCAAAATCTCCTGCGGTATCTGGCCTACCATCAGTAAGCTACCGCCCCCCAAGACCAGAAAAGCGATCGCGATCGTGGCTACCCGCCGCTGCAGCACCCAGCTTAAAAAGCGGGTATATCGCCCTGTCGCTGCAGCCAAGCGCTGGTTGAACTGGTCAATCAGCCAAAATCGCTGAATGCCGCTAGAACCGCGAATCGCTAGCAGCCGCGAGGCCATCGTCGGCACCACGGTCAGGGCCACAGCCAGTGATGAGGCCACTGCAAAGCTAATAGTTAAAACTAGCTCGTTAAACAGCAGCGAAATAAAGCCGCCAATTAGCAAAAACGGTAAGACCGCCACCAGGTTAGTGGTGGTAGAGGCCAACAGCGCCGATTCCAGCTCCTGACTGCTTTGTTCGGCCTGCTGCAGGAGCGATCGCTGTCGGTGTCCGTTACGCGAACCATTGAGCTGAGTACGCTGGCTTTCGACCCCCTGAGCGATGTTCTCCAGCATGACGATGGAGTTATCTACCACGATGCCAACGCCTAGAGCTAATCCCCCCAGGCTGAAGACATTGAGAGAAAGGCCAAACAGCTTCATCAACAAAATGGCTGTCAGCGTCGCCAGTGGAATAGCTAAGACGATAATCAGTGTTTGTCGCAGTGATCCGAGAAAAAGGAGGACGGCGATCGCGGCTAAAGCAGAACCAGTCAGACCCGCGATCGCGACGTTGCGAATGGAATTGCGAATAAAGCGAGACTCATCAAGCGTGGCCGTCAAAGTCATATCCGCCGGAATGAGGCCAGAGGCCTGCAGCGCCGTCAGCTTTTGCTTAACGCTGTCAACCACTGCCACAGTGTTGGCGTCCGGCTGCTTCTGCACGCTAACCTTGACGGCTGGCTGACCGTTGAGCAAGACAAAAATGCGCTGCTCCTCAGTGCCGTCAATCACTTCGGCAAAATCTCGCAGGTATACCTGCTGGGGCGGGCTGCGATCGCCCACCTCAAAAATTAGATTGCGCACCTCATCTGCCGACTGGAACTTGCCCCGCAGTCGCGTCAATGCTTCGGCTTCCCCTCCTCGCAGGCGCCCCCCGGCTGTGTCCTGGTTGCGCTCGTCGAGGGCGTCTAGCACATCCGTCAAACCAAGTCCCAGTGCCTGCAGGCGGCGCAGGTCGAGATCAACTAAAACTTCTTCTTCCACACCGCCGGAGACATCGACGCTAGCAACCCCCGGAATCACTCCCAGTTCTCTAGCTAGCTCCTCATCGGCAAAAACTCGCAAATCAACCCCCTGCAGGGTCTCCGAGGTCAGGGCCAGTTCATAGACCGGCAGTTGAGACGGATCGAACTTAAATAAGCGGGGTTCCCCCACCGTCTCAGGCAGGCTATCCCGGGCGCGGTTTAGGGTGGCGATCGCATCGTTGAGGGCCTGATCGATATCACCGCCAGGGCGAAAGAACAAATCAATGCTGATACGACCTTCGCGGGTCTGCGAAAAGATTTGCTCTACCCCTTCAGTGGCCGCCAGCGCCTGCTCTAGCGGACGCGTCACCTCGTCTACAGCCACCTCTGGCGAAACCCCAGGGGCATCTAGCCGCAGGCCAATGCGGGGATAGGTGATTGAAGGGAGCAGATCGACAGGTAAACGGGTGATGAAGAACAAACCCAGGACAATCACCGCCAGCGTTAGCATCAACGTGCCAATGTGCCGTCGAATAGCAGTGCGGCTGAGGCTAGGTTTGGCGAAATTAGAAGCTGTCATAAATACCTGCTACGACTCTGAAAGAATGCTCAGCCGCACCGTCTGACCGTCGCTCAGTGGCCCCCCGCTGCGAACGATCACCGCCTCTCCGGGTTCTATTCCCGCCCGAATCTCAACTCGATTGTTAGCGCGATCGCCCACCTGCACCGATCTGGCTTCTACCTGAGCCTCAGGCGCTTCTGCCGTGAGGACAAACAGGGTGGCGGTCGCGGCGTCTGCCGCATTTTCCTCAATCTCCAGTGCTCCCTGCGGTACCACCACCCCTTGACTGGCGGTGGCAAAGTTGACCCGCGCTAGCAGACCGCTGCCAATTTTGCCGTCAGGATTAGGCAGAGTCACCTCAACTGGAATCAAGCGAGCAGCGGCGTCGGCTACCGGCGAAATGCGGGTTACGCGCCCCGTCAAGGACTCTCCAGGAAAGGCATCCAGCCGCACCTGCACGGCTTGACCCAGGCTAATCTGGCTGAGGGCCAGCTCGGATACCTGCACCACTGCTTTAACTGCGCTAAAGTCGCCTAGATTGAAGACCTCGTTCCCCGGCTGCACTAAATCTCCGGGTTCTACCGGACGGGCCAGCACCACACCTGCAATCGGTGCTGTCAGCGTGGTGTAGGCTAGCCGCTGGCGGGTTTGGGCCACGATGGCCTGTTGGGAAGCCACACGCCGCTGGGCAGAGTTCACGGCTTGCTGCTGGGTTGCCACCTGTTCCTGAGCCGACTGCAGCGCCTGGGCGGCGACGCTGCGGGCCGTTTGGGCCAGCTCAGCCTCCTGCTGCGAAATGGCACCCGCTTGGGCCAGTCGCTGGAGGCGCTCGGCATCAGCGATCGCCTGCTGCAGCTCCACCCTGGCCTGTTCCACCTGAGTTTGAGCCGCTCCCACCTGGGATCGCGCTTGGGCCACTTCGGCCTGTCGGGCAGCCAGTTCGGCCTCCGCCTCATTGACGGCGGCCTGCAGCAGCGCCCCGTCGAGGCGAGCTAGGGGCTGACCTGCCTCCACCGCATCCCCGGTATCGGCGCTAGCGCTGAGCAACTGGCCCTCGGCCTGGGCCCGCAGCGAGACTTCCTGCAGCGGCTCGGTTGTGCCCGTATACTCCAGGGAAGTTTCAACGGAGCCGGTCTGGGCGATCGCGGTTTCTACCGCCACTGGGCCTGCTGCTGGCTCTCCGGGAGGAGTTTGGGCTTCGCTGCTCGGTAGCCAGCGACAGCCTGCCGTTAGACCCAGCCAGCCCACTAAAACGAGCTGGCCTGCTAGCTGATAGCCAAAAGTTGTCATAGATGCTCTCGATAAAGGGTGGTGGCTAGAATGGCGGCCTGAGTGCGATCGCGCAGGTTGAGCCGTCCTAACAGGCTGTTGACGTGGTTTTTTACCGTCCGTTCTGAGATAAACAGAGCGGCGGCAATTTCACGGTTGCTGTGACCAGCGGCGATCAGCTGCAGCACTTCCCGTTCGCGGGGCGTAAGCTGGCTGAGCTCTGGCGGTGGCACTGGCGCAGGGGCAGGCGTTGAGGCGATCGCTTTTTCAAACAGGCCGGGACCTAGCTGGGTATAGCCTTTTTGAATAGCGCGAATGGCCTGGGCCAGTTCTTCCGACGGGGTATCTTTGAGCAAATAGCCCTTCGCGCCGCACTGCATCGCCCGCGCTACATAATCATCATCGTCAAACGTGGTCAGCACCAGTACTTTGATGGTTGGTGCCTGCTGGCGGAGCTGCCGGGTAGCGGCCACCCCGTCCATCACCGGCATCCGCACATCCATCAGCACTACGTCCGGCTGCAGGCTGAGGGCTTGGGCGACTGCGTCTTTGCCGTTCTCAGCCGTCCCAATCACTTCCAGATCAGGCTTGGCCTGCAAGAGACTGCAGAGTCCTTCCCGCACGATGCTTTGGTCATCTACGAGCAGCAGTTTAATCATGAGACGACCCCCTGTCTCGGCATCACAACCTGGATCTGACAGCCTTGTTCTGGCTGACTGTGAAGATAAAAGCTGCCGCCCAGGGCTGTAGTCCGCTCCCGCATACTTTGCAGGCCAAAGCCTGTCGTGTTCTGGCTGGGATCAAAACCCTGACCGTTATCTTCAATATCTAGCTTTAGATCTCCAGGGCGATCGCAGAGGCTGAGCTGCACTCGGTCGGCTTGACTGTGCTTGGAAATATTAGTCAGGGCTTCCTGAACGATGCGGTAGAGCGCTGTCGCCACTTCTGGCGAGGGTTCGACCTCGATTTGCACCTTGGCCTCAACCGGAATAGCACAGTTATGCTGAAATTCCTGCAGCAGCGAGGCGATCGCCACTGCCAATGCCTTACCCTGCAGCGGATGATGGCGCAGGGTGGCGACCGACTGCCGCACGTGCTGCAGCGCTTCCCGGCCCAGCTGCCTCGATTTGTCTAAATGGTCGGCTAGGGGCCCTGTTTTTTGCGGCAGCAGCATCGCCACGTTTTCCAGCTGAATACTCTGAGCCACTAGCGAATGGCCGACTGAATCGTGAATTTCACGGGCAATGCGGTTGCGCTCCTGCAGCGTCGCCTGATTCTCAATCAGTAAGGCATACTGGCGCAGGCGGTGGTTGGCCTCGCTGAGCTGCTGACGGCTGCGGGACTCAGCTATCACGGCCCCCACCAGCAGCAGCACAAAGCCCAGCACCAGGCCAAACAGCAGGGCCGTATTGAGGGCCAGCCCCAGCAGGACGCTGCGCAGAGACTCCGGCGGAATGCGCCTGACAATCGCAGGCAGCGATCGCCCCAGGGGTACCCCCAGAGGCCGGATGCCTGAGAATGTCAATACCAGCATAAAAATGAACGAGCTGTAGGCCAAGCTTGCCACCAATATCCGCCCGCTCCAGGGAAATAGCAGACAGGCGCGAATCACCACAATCAGCAGCAGGGGTGGAAACACAGTAGCCCCGTGCCCTACTAACAGCACCGTCAGCCAGCTCAGCCCCAGCCCTGCAGCGATATAAAGTCCCTGCTGCCAGTGGGAACGACTCGGCAGCTTTAGCCCCAAACCGCCCAAGCCCACCAAACTCAAAAAGGCCCCTAGCTGGAATAGAGGCCGAATTGGCAGATCTCGGTGAGCCGAAAATGGCCCAGAGAAATGCTTGGGTGGATGGGAAAACAGCAGGGGCGAAAAGGCCGCTAACACGGCAATGCTGAGCAGAATCCACTCTAGATAAAGCAACAGGCGGAAAGGATGGCGATCGCGGGCCAACTGCTGCATGAAGGATGAAGGCGACAAAAGGCTGCTCTCACTATAGAGCCAAGGTTGCTAGCCGCCTAGAATCAAAAGTCACGGATTGAATAGGCCAAATTAGTCCTAAAGTACCAGAGAGAATTGGTACTGCCGATGCAGCCAAATTGTGAGGTTAGATTCAGGCTGCAATCGCTCCTAGCTACCTACGATGAAGGCGTTGATGAATTGAGTAATAGCTAACTATGACTTTTCGTCGTACTGTTTTACTTTCTGCCTTACCGGTGCTGCTGTTAGCCGGGGGAACCTTTGCCGTGGCTCAGTCCAGTTCAGATAGTTTCCGCGTTGCCCAGCAGCCGATTGAAGCTGAGGAAGAAGGGCCGAGACATGGCCGCCGACACGGGGGCGATCGCTGGCTAGAGCAGCTCGACCTCTCGGCTGAGCAGTCTGAGCAAATCCAGACCATTAAAGAGCAGGCCCGCGCCAATAGCGAAGGCTTGCATCAGCAAATGGAGCAGGAAAAAGAAGAACTGCGATCGCTGCTAGCCAGCGACGCCACTGCCGATCAGCTCCGTCAGCAGCACCAGCAGGTACAAACGCTGAAAATGCAGCTTGGCGATCGGCGGTTTGAAACCATGCTGGCGGTGCGTGAAGTGCTCACCCCGGAGCAGCGAGCTGAGCTAGCCGAACTGGCAGAAGCCCGCGGTGAGCGTCGGGGTGGTAGCCGCTAGGCCGATTGTTTCCCTGTAGAGTTGAACCGAGTTAATTTACCGCTACCTGGTTTTTAGTGGCTGCAGTCAGGTAGACAAAGTTGAGCACAGCAGGCGAGCCAAAATGGCTTCTGCTGTGCTTGCCCGTGTGTTGGGGCCTGCCGGGGAACCATTATCCTTCCCGTGGCCGATGACATTTCAGAGACATTTTTTGTACTTTTGGCGTCAATACTCATGCATTTTTTAGCAAAAATCTATGCCCACGCTCAAAAGACGGCCTAAATACCCTTATCTATCTCTATCGGCTGCTGTTTTGGGCCTGGTCGTTCTTGGCGGGGCGGCGATCGGTTTAACAAATCAGGCAAGACAAAGTCAGGGTAGAACGACGCCTGCAGCAGCGGAGAAACCGCTAGTGACCACTCAAGATGAGATAGACAGCATTGAGAGTCTGCCTCAGTAGGTCAAGATCGTTGTTGAGTGTCGTTGGTCGCTGTTTAACCACTGCTAGCAGCCCAATCGCCGTAATTTTTTTAAGAAAAACAGGGAAATAAGCCGATGCGTAAAGGGAGTGAACTGCTTGGTCTGCCCGTAATCGGATTTGACACAGGAGAGCAAATTCGCACCGTGGAGGATTTGCTCTTTGACCAAGACAATAATTTTCTGGGTTTCGCGGTTAGCAGTCTGCCCTGGCAGCCAGCAGTCCTGCCGCTGCACGGCATTCAAGCGATCGCACCTGCTGCCGTCATTGCGATTTCATCTAGCGCGATTGTGCAGGCCAAGCAAGATCCCAGAATTAGCCAGGTTTTGAAGCAAAAGTTAGCCCTGCAGGGCACTCAGATCTTTACCGAATCGGGTCATTTCCTCGGTACGATTACAGATGTGTTCTTCGAGCCAAAAACTTCAAAAATTGAAGGCTATGAGGTTTTCGGCGGCCTGTTTGCCAAGCTCACGGACGGCTACTCCTTTGTGCCAACTCCTAGCAGTCTGAAGATGGGGCGGCATGTCGCCTTTGTGGCCGATGCCGTTTCTAAGCAGATGACGGCTGCAGCCCCTCAGATCGACTTTGACCGGATAGAGAGAGCGTCCGCCGGGCAGGCAAGCGGCAGCTCTGGCGGTATTCACTCTGGCAGCCATCCGTTAGAGAGCAGCATTTTTGCAGAATCTCGCAGCCAGAGCCAAGCAGCAGCGGCGACTTTACCCACTTCTGGCGATCGCGTAGCGTCCAACGGCAACAGCGAGGCCGCCGCGATTGAGACTTTAGAGCAACTGGAAATGCTGATTGGCAGTCGGGTGCAGCAGTCTATTAAAACGGAAGAAAGCGACTATTTGGCCGTGCGCGGTCAAATTGTGACACAGTCAGTCATTGACAAAGTCTGGATTCACAGACGACAGCAAGCCCTACTACAGGCGATTCAATCGGCTGAAGCACCAGCAGCGCCGTTCGATCTGCCGCCGTCTGCCGCTCAGGCAATGACGCCTTGGCAAAGCTGGCAAGCCGGACTAACCCGATGGCAGCAGCGCCGAGAACAGCGCCAGATTGAGGCGGTTGTGGGCTACCCAATCAATCGCACGCTATACGACAGGCAAGATCGCGTCATACTAGCAAAGAACGAAGTAATTACTTACCAAACTGTTCGTCAGGCCCAGCAGGCTGGAGTGCTCTCAGTTTTGCTAAATTCGGTCAGTTCCTAGCAAGGCATATTCACTTTTGACAGCGGGCATTCTGCCGCTATTCACAGATGGCCTTATTGCATGTTTAAACCTAAGCCCCCAGCCAATCAGGCCGCCTCCGATGTTGGCGTGCTTGCCCACGGCACGCTGCTTAGTCAGCGCTACCGCATCCTCAAAGTTTTGGGTAAGGGCGGGTACGGACAGACCTATTTAGCCCATGATGAACATCTTCCGGGTCAGCCGATTTGTGTCGTCAAGCAGCTAAAGCCGCAGGACTGCTCAGCCGAGCATTTGGCTATGGCCCGGCGCTTATTCAACACTGAAGCTGAAGTGCTCTACAAGCTGGGCAGTCACGCCCAGATTCCTTACCGCGTGCAACTGCTGGGCAAGGACCGTCTGGCCATGCACTGGCACCTA
>JAAHIC010001109.1 GCA_010671965.1 Leptolyngbya sp. SIO4C5 | reverse complement strand
GCTCCGCGATCGCGTCACGCTGCGCGTAGACGGCGGCCTCAAAACCGGCTGGGATTGACGATTTTGTGGTTAGTTATAGGGCTGGCTGTGCTTTACTCTGCCTCCTATCCGGTTGCCGATGCAGATTATGGAGATGGTCTGCGCTATTTCAAAATTCAGCTGCTGTGGATAGCGATTGGCCTAATTGGTTTTCAGACAGTTATTCAGACTTCCCTGCAGAAGCTAGTCAAAGTTTCGGGCATTGTCTTGCTGCTGCTGCTCGGCTTAATTATCGTGACGCTGATGCCTCGTTTAGGCGTTACGGTGAACGGCGCTACACGCTGGCTGGCTTTAGGGCCATTTCTGGTTCAGCCCTCAGAGTTACTAAAACCGTTCTTAGTCCTGCAGGCAGCCCGGCTGTTTGGTCTCTGGCCCCGGGTTCCCTGGACCAACCGCTGTCTTTGGTTGGCCATTTTTGCCTTCGTGGTAGGCGCAATTTTGCTACAGCCTAACCTCAGCACGGCTGCTATCTGCGGCATGACCCTGTGGCTGATTGCACTGGCAGCGGGCCTGCCTTATCTATCGCTGGCTTTGGTAGCCTGCAGTGGTATAGGACTGGCTGTGATTAGCGTGAGTCTCAAAGCCTATCAGCGACAGCGGATTATTTCATTTTTGAATCCTTGGGCCGATCCAACCCAGAGCGGCTATCAGCTAGTGCAGAGCCTACTGGCTATTGGTTCAGGGCAGGCTTGGGGCAGCGGTTTTGGGCTGTCTCAGCAAAAGCTTTTTTATCTGCCGATTCAGTATACCGACTTTATTTTCTCGGTGTATGCCGAAGAATTTGGCTTTGCTGGCTGTGTAGCTCTGCTGGGCTTGCTAGCGGTCTATGCTAGTTTCGCCCTTAAGGTCATTCTGCAGTGCAATCATGCGGTTTATCGCCTCATTGCCGTCGGGGCAATGGTTTTGCTGGTAGGGCAGTCTCTTTTAAACATTGGTGTGGCTGCGGGGGCACTGCCAACGACGGGCCTGCCGTTTCCTTTCTTTAGCTACGGCGGCAGCTCTATGATCTCTAGCCTGCTGACGGCAGCTTTGCTGATTCGAGTGGCGCGAGAAGCTGGCGAAGCCCAGAAAGTGATTGATTTACCTACCTGGCAGTCAAAGCGACAAAAGCGATCGCTGCCTGAGCGTCGTCCCAAGCGCAATCTTTCCTCATAGCCATAGACTAAAGGAAAACCCCCTGACCGACTCGATAGAATAGGAAAGACGCCGCTGTTTTGTTGAGGCTTATCCTAACGACGCATGATTGAGACGCTACAGGCAGCGATCGCTTTTGTCGCTTTGACTGCCAGGTAGGA
>JAAHIC010001108.1 GCA_010671965.1 Leptolyngbya sp. SIO4C5 | reverse complement strand
CTGATTCAGACGGTAAGCTAATGGCTGACAACACCCTCCAGTATCGGTGGATTGTTCGGCTGGTTACCAATCTGAAACAGCTTCTTCAGGGGCAAACGGCTTTTGTCGCTGGAGATCTGCTGTGGTACCCCGTTCAGGTTGATGCACCTCCTATCCCGGCTCAGGCACCAGATGCGATGGTGGTTTTGGGTCGGCCTGATGGCGAACGCGGCAGTTACAAACAGTGGGAAGAGGCCAACGTTGGTCCTCAAGTTGTCTTTGAAATCCTCTCGCCTAGCAATAGTGCTCGGGAAATGCTGACGAAGCAAGCTTTTTACGGTAAGTATGGGGTCTTAGAGATGTTTTTCTACGATCCGGATTCCTATGACTTTTGGGGCTTAGTGAGATCCTCGGCTGCCGAAGATTTGATTCCGATTATGGTGATGAATTTGCCGTGGACATCCCCGACGCTAGGCATTCGTTTCGAGATGTTTGAGAATGGTCTGGCTCTTTTTCATCCCACTGGAGAGCGTTTCAAGGATCCTAGCGACTTCATCAATGAACGCGACCGCGCCTTCGCTAAGCTCCGCGAACTCGGCTTTGACCCGACAGACTTACAGATGGATGATTAATGCTAACGGAAAGATGCTCCGCCTCTGACTGTGAAGTCTTTGATAACTACATTTCCGACTTATTTCTGACCACTTTGTTGTAACTAACAAAATGGTCGGAAATAGGCCTAGGGAGTCAGCGTCGAATAGAAAATGTCAGGCTGACCCGCTATGCTTGCTATTTAGCTGCTTCGAGCCACCTCAACCTGCGATGGAGCAGAGCCGATCCCTGGTGGCGGTCGAAGGCACGTGTGGCAACCGCGAGCACTTGCCTGTCCTAAGTGCAGATTTTCCATTTCTTGGGTAACAAAGAGGCTTTAATGTTACCCAAGAAAATGCGTACGCGATCGCCCCTTAGCTCCGGTGGCGCTGGCTGGGGGGGAGCGTTTTGGGATCGGGTAGCGTAAATTTGAACTAGAGCTTTCGCGGGTTGAGGATGAAGCCGCTACCACAGATCGAGTCTTTGCAAGGGGTCGTCGAGCGCATCACCTATCACTCTGAAGAGTCAGGCTACACCGTGGCCCGGCTGAAAGCCCCGCGTACCCGTGAGCTGGTGACGATTGTAGGCAACTTCGCCAACGTGCAGGCCGGGCAGACGCTGCAGATGCAGGGCACCTGGCGCGAGCATCCCAAGTACGGCCCGCAGTTCCAGGTGGCTCAATATCGGGAAACTAAACCCGCGACGCTGACGGGCATCGAGAAGTATCTAGGCAGCGGACTGATCAAAGGGGTTGGCCCGGTGAC
>JAAHIC010001107.1 GCA_010671965.1 Leptolyngbya sp. SIO4C5 | reverse complement strand
GAGGATATGCTCTTTTCAATCAGTGGTACGTCGTTGAGAATTTCGGTGGAGCAGCCGTGAAATTCGACCAGAATGTGTCTTCCAAGTGATTTCATCGTCAGTATAGAAATAGCGGTAAAAGCGAAATTTAATCAACTAAAACAGTTTTCTTAAAGGCAGCGATCGCCCAGAGTTAAATCTAAAAAACTTGGCTTAAGTTCGTTTTTATAGAGCAGTTCGACTCAAGTTCAAATCTATATAAATATCTTCAAAAGCAAGTTTCTGCCACCAAAATCTCGGCGTTTAGTTTTAGCTGATTAGTTCCAGCCTTTTGATTTTAGGACTAAAGCAGCGACTTTGTAGCAAACTAGGCTTGAATCAACCCAGTTTGCGGCGCCGAAATGAGACCACTCGCTCTCATGGCTGGGACTGGGCTAGCGCAGTTAGCGGTCGCTAGGGGAGAGGCTGGCGTAGCCGCCGCATAGGCAATGGCTGAGCTTTTTGCAGACTTAGGGCTTAAGTCCCACTCCCTAGCCTTCTCCTGCCTAAGATAGAGTGTTCAGCCTAAACATAAATAGGACTGAAGACAGAGGCTGTAGCAGCTGGAAAAATCTACTATGAATTCAACAGCGTTAGACCAGCTGCAGCGATCGCATAGAGCGCCAGCCTGGTCCAAGGCTCTAGAACAGTTCCCTGTAGCTCAGGGATGTTTGAGTAATGTTGTTGCTATATCAAACCCTCTATATTGAACCCGGGATTACTTATTATCTGATCCTGGTCTATGTTTTACTCACTGAAGCGAAAGGGCACCTGCTGGGTGCCTTTTTGCTTAGAGGCTGTATTTAGAAGCCACAATCATTGAACCCATGCCGGAGTCGGTAAAAATTTCCAGCAGCAGAGCATGGGGAATGCGACCATCGGCGATCGTCGCTGAGCGCACACCCTGGGCCAGCGATCGCACGCAGCAGGTAACTTTGGGTATCATGCCGCCGGCCACGATACCGTCATCAATGAGCTGCCTGGCTTCTTGAATATTGAGCCGGGGAATCAGGGTAGAAGGATCTTTGTAGTCTCGCAGGATGCCAGCCGTATCGGTTAGCAGCACCAGCTTTTCAGCACTGAGGGCCGCCGCCAGTTCACCCGCCACCGTATCGGCATTGATGTTGTAAGCCTGTCCTTTTTCATCCGCTGCCACGCTAGAGATGACAGGCACATAGCCCGCCTCCACCAGCGACTTCACCAGCCGCGCATCAATGCTGTTGACTTCGCCCACAAACCCCACTCCCGCATCGCCCTGGGGCCGGGCTTTGCGGCAAGGATGGCGACCTGATCAAAGCCCGGCCCCAGGGCGATGCGA
>JAAHIC010001106.1 GCA_010671965.1 Leptolyngbya sp. SIO4C5 | reverse complement strand
TCGCACAGCGGCTATCAAAAGATTTGAGAGACTTTAACGTTCAACTGCGGCCATCCTTCCCGTTCCATACTATAGATCCGAAAAAAACAAATAGCGCTTTAAATTGAACAAAATTGTCTCCGAATCAGCGTTGAAATCAAAATTTTAAATGTAGAACTTACACGACGTTGGCCAGCTTGCTCTACCCTTGCCCCTGCGATCGCGGAACATTGAGTCCACAGTATACATGAAAATCTTTGGGATGGTGAGTAATTAATATTTAGTTAAAAAGTAAGGTTTTGCAAGCAGTTGCGAGGGTGACAGCAGGGATTTGCGAGCAGCTTTCTATGGGCTAGGACGGGAACCAAAAAGCTGGGTGCCAAGTCGAATCATGGTAGAGCCAGCGGCGATCGCAATCGGATAGTCGCCCGACATTCCCATAGAGAGCTGCCTGACTTGAATGTTGGGTAGCGCCTGCTGGTTGATCTCGGCCTGGAGCTGACGCAGCTGATTGAAAATGGCCTGGGTGGCGTCAGCGGCCAAACCATAGGGCGGAATTGTCATCAGCCCCACAATTTTTAGATGCCGTAGCCGGTTTAAGCGGGGCAAAACCTGGGTCAGTTCGGCAACAGTGAAGCCATACTTGTTGGGATCAGAAGCGACTTTAACCTGGAGACAACACCGGGGCGATCGCTCCAGTTCCGCCGCAATCTGATCGAGGCGTTGGGCTAGCTTTAAGCTATCAACTGAATGGATCCACTGAAATGAGGCGATCGCTTTGCGGGCCTTGTTGCTTTGCAGATGCCCAATCAGGTGCCAGGTGATATCGGTTAAATCCGCCAGCTCGGCCTGTTTTTGTTCAGCCTCCTGCACCTGACTTTCGCCAAAGTCGCGGATGCCTGCCTCATAGGCCACTCGAATGACCGCCGCCGGAAACTTTTTGGTGACGGCCACCAGGCGAACAGTCGGCGGTAATTCCTCTTGGACCTGATGAATGCGAGCGGCAATATCGCTAGCGGTAGCCGGAGAAGTCATTGAAACGTCTGCTGGTATGTCTTCTGCAGCTGATCGTACTCCGAATATTGACCGGCCCGCCGCAGAATCCGCAGGCGATTTTCTAGCAACATGCGAGCATCGCCGCGCCCAATGGGTTCAAAAATCAGGCCGTTGGTGCTGCTAGTGGTAACTAGGAAAAACAGCCGCTGGGCATAGAGCGTGGCAAACAGCTCCTTCGAGCCGTCTACCAAGCAAACTCTGAAGAGCAGACCGAAGGTGGGGTGATTAAGGTAGTTTTCAGAGCTCATTCAGACGCAGTCACTGTAGAAAGGCCAAATCATCTCAATACTTTAAAGTATTGAGATA
>JAAHIC010001105.1 GCA_010671965.1 Leptolyngbya sp. SIO4C5 | reverse complement strand
CCAAACATGGCATAGGAGTCGCTGGGTCCAGCTTCAGGGCCGCTGCAAGATGAACAATATCAGCCTCCGGCGGCTAGGAAAAACTCCAGCCGCTCAAATCAGATGAGAGGCGAATTGGCGTCATGTCCTGTTAGGCTGACGACCTGGTTGCGCCCCTGAGACTTGGCGATATATAGAGCTGCATCTGCCCGGGTAATGATAACGTCGATACTTTTGTCTGCGGGAAGATAAATAGATAAGCCCAGACTAACGGTGACTTGCAATGTTTCTTCAGCGCTAATGGCAATTTCTAAATCCGCGATGGTCTGACGGAGGCGCTCAGCTACGTCCTCAGCCTCAGGGATGCTGGTTTCCGGCAGCAGCGCAATAAATTCTTCGCCCCCGATCCGGCCCAGAGTATCGCCCATGCGCAGGGTCTTCGCCGCTACGGTAGATATTTGCTGCAAAACGCGATCGCCCGCCTGATGACCATAGTTATCGTTGACCATTTTGAAGTGATCGATGTCAAGCATAACCAGTGCTAGCGATCGCCCGTAGCGTCTGGCACGTTCAAACTCTTTAGTAGCCAGTTCTAAGAGATAGCGGCGATTGGCAACGCCTGTCAGTTCATCCGTGGCCGCCAACTTTTCTACTGCGGCTAAAGCCTGTTTCAGCTCATCCCGTACTTGCTTAAGCTCTAAATGCGTTTTAATCCGCACGAGCAACTCAAAATGATCGTAGGGTTTCTTGATGTAGTCAACGGCTCCTAGCTCAAAAGCCTGCAGCAAATTATCTTGATCGTCGCTAGCAGTGACAAAAATCACCGGAATATCTGCTGTTTGGGCATCACTTTTAAGCTGCTGACAGATTTCTAGCCCGCTGATATCGGGCATCATCAAATCTAGCAGAATTAGATCGGGCAAAACGCTATGAGCTTTGGCCCAAGCCTGCTGACCGTTGCTAGCCGTGAGCGTACAATAACCCTCCTGGTTTAGCACAAAGCTAGTGACCTGAAGGTTATCGTCAATATCATCTACCAGCAGTATCCGAAATTTCTCAGGATGAAAACTAGTCATCTCTGTTTGGTTGGTTTATGGCCAAAGCATTGTTTACCCGTTAAAAGTCAGCTGTGCATTCTCAGTGGTCATCGCCATTGGACATTTCCTGCTGCCTGATTCTGTAGGCAGCTCAAGACGCAAGCTTTATCTACCAATAATCGACTTAATTTCAGCTTAATCAAGTTATGTCTCATTTTGCCCAAATTACTGAGGCTAATCATCCCTAAACTGGCATATTGCAATAAAAGGCTAAGTTAGGACATCATAGGATGTCGCTACTGCTCTCCATCTTATGCCTGCTGCCT
>JAAHIC010001104.1 GCA_010671965.1 Leptolyngbya sp. SIO4C5 | reverse complement strand
GTCTTAGAAAAGTCTCTGCATTCTCAGTCCTCTGAATTAGGCTTTGGGTAATTTTGAGCAGCGTGACGGTTTTCCCAGATCCCGGCTCGCCCAAAATAAGCAAAGTTCGTCCGGTGCCCAACTCTTCAAACACATCTTCTGCCTCTGTACCCTTGGGCAAAACTTTGCTGTTTGATTCTGTTGAAAACTCGTCTATCTCTTTTAGAGGATTTTGAATCGCATCGCGGCGCTCTTCCAGCCCCAGTTCAATCAGAACCTGAGTATGCAGAGACTTTTCTAAGACCCCTTCAATCCAACTGTGCTTGACATTGGCCAGCAGCTTCTGCCGCCAGCGGTACTCCTCCGCACTCAGCGATCGGGCGACGCTCAGCGCAGCCGGTTCTACCTGGACGGCGTCAAAAACGTTGGTCACATAGACGCGCTGGTTTTGCGTCACTTGTAAATCACGTCCGGCAATGCCTCCAATCTGAATGCCGTCTAGCGTGCGGGCAGATAGATTAATGTTTTGGTCATTAGGCTGAGGTGGCTGGGTATTCATCTTAACTATCAACCTCTGTCCAAACGGCTATGCGCTCAAGTATCGGCAGTAATTTCGGCCAAAGACCGGTTTCTCCGGCTTTAGAGATGACCTGGACGGCTCGTTTTAAGCTTTTAGCAGCAAAGTCGCGGTCAGGGTTATTTGCTGCTGCCTCTTCTTTGACGGCGTCTAGATACTGCTGCGCCTTTCCAATTAGGGCCGCTGATAGACCTGAATAGGCTAAATGTTCACTCACCTGGTGGATCAGTTCAGTAACTTCTGTCTGAGATATGGGATCTGCCGAGTTTTCGCTGGGCCGCTGATATTGGGTGATGGTCTGACTATGTCCACTGATGCCGCCAATCTGAATGTTAGAAATCTGACTGCCGTTAATGCTGATAGATTGAGCGGGCATTGTTGCCGGTGGGATTGGTTTTGCTGGCAAATCATCTGCAGACGGGCTTGACTTGGCTTGAAACGAAGCGCGGGTAGACGTTGGATGCTGAATTAAAACAGGAGTAGCCGGTTCAGCGACAAGCGGAAACTCAATGTCAGTGTTGCGGCTAATGACGCTGGGTTCAGCTGCGATTGCCGTCATGCCAAACGCATAGGCTTCTGCAATCGAGCGACCATAGCCCAGCGCATCATAGAAGCCGACAGCAAACTGAATAGCTATGTCATCCCCGATCGCCTGATTCATGCCAATTACATAGGGAACATGCTGGGTGATCGCTTCGGCTTGCACTTGGGAATAACAGGCATTGAGCAGGACACACTCTACGCTGGGGCAAAGCTTGAACAGTCCTGGCTAGACTGTTCAAGCTTTGA
>JAAHIC010001103.1 GCA_010671965.1 Leptolyngbya sp. SIO4C5 | reverse complement strand
TCCCTAGTTTATGAGTTTGAAGTGGCGAATACAGGGAATGACGCCACTCGCTTTTTCATCCCAGGACAGGTTGCAGTCACGGGAGCCGCAACGCTGACTTCAGTAGCAGTTGACTTAGATGGCGATGGTAACTTTGAGACCAACGTACCGAGTGCGGGTTTGACCACTAATGTCGTAGCGCCTGGTAATACCATTAGCGCCAATGTGACGGTAGAGGTATCGTCGGCTGCTGTCTCAGGTGACACCATTTCTGTTCAGTTCGGTAATACTGCGCCTAACGACAACAGCTCCGATACCCAAAACCAGCCGGACGCTCCTGATAGTGCTGGTTTGGACGAAGTTCGCACTGTCGATGGAGCCAATGGCGCTTTGGGAGAAACCGACGGGGCACCTATTAACGGCGAGCGAGAGGCTAGCGCCGTGCAAACTTCAACCGTTGATGCGGCTCCCCAGGCTTTTGCCACCGTGCTGAATGAGCGCACCAACTACAACAATGGGGGAACGGCCAACACTATCAATGATGACGAAGTGACCTACGGTCTCACCCTAAATGTTGAAACTTCGGCTCCGGCGGGCAGCAGTGGTTTGAATGCTGCCGATTTGGAAGGCACGCCCATCAACTTAGTTGGAGAACTGTTGCCGGTTGATCGCATCTTGATTTCTGCGGCTATTCCTGAGCAGACCAACCTGGAAAGCGTAGCAACCCCTCCCACAGACTGGACAACCGTTTACACAACCGTCCCAACCAGCGTTGATGCAAACGATGCTTTATGGACAACAGTGCCACCGGCTGATCTATCTTTGGTGACTCGTATTGGCTTTATCTACGATGGCACGCTGCCGACAGGAACCAATGAAACGGGCTTTGCCTACACCGTTGAGACGGATAACATTCTCTCTTCCAGCGCCAATATTGAAAATATTGCTCAAGTCTTCGGTGAAACGGTAGGAGAGCCTAGCGATCGCCTGGTTTATGACGAATCTGGTGACCGCAATCCGAGCAACTTCAATGACGATGGTTCGGTTGGCTCAAATACGCCTACCAGCGGTGTTGCCGACGCGGCCACCCAGGGAGAAGACACCAACAACGACAACACGGGAACTGGCCCCGGTGGTGAGGTCAATGTTCTAGAGCTGGTGGGACAAAGCCAAATTCTCAACGGCCCCAATCTCGCCCCTAGCGCTGTTGGTCCTACCGATAATAATGACGACTTTACCAATCAGGTCGCCTTTGTACCGCCCAATACCGCCCCCGGAGACAGTGATCGTAACAACACAACTATGAACTCCAGTCACCAACTTTAGACATGCTCATACGCCGTCTTCTGATTCAATAAAAAAACCAATTTCTA
>JAAHIC010001102.1 GCA_010671965.1 Leptolyngbya sp. SIO4C5 | reverse complement strand
CGTTGCCCGTAACTTTGCCCTGAATCTGTATCGTTCGAATGACTTCAACAATATGGCTCAGGCGCAACGATACTGCAAATATGGCCTAGACACGCTAAAGCGCGTTTTTAGAATGAAATAGCCCTGCAACTTGGTTGCAGTCGCTCGATTAAAAATATTGTCTGAGATGCCTGCACCATTCGCTGTGCTAGCCAAGTTAACCACTGCAGCGTTTGTTCTTTGAAATATTGCCGCGCTGGTCCCCGCCGCATGAACATTCGGTCAATATAGGTGTCAAACAATTGTCTGTGCCGCTCGTCAAGCGTTTTTGTCTGAATCAGCTCTTCAGCAGAGCAGCCCTGATAGGTCAAACTCATAATGCTAAGAATCAGGGATGAGGACGTGAAGGCTCGGAGTTCAGCATTTTGTTGGAGGACTTTTTTCAATGCTGATAGTGACTCCCCTGCTTGCTCTAAAAACTGATCAATCTGCTGTGAGGTTAAAGATTGAACGTAAATAGCACTCTGTAGCTTCAAGCGCTCAGAAAGGACTTCATAATCTTTGATACGGCTACACACCACCATTTCAGTTAAGCCGTGCTCTTGAATAAACTGGTTCAGCGCTTTGACACAGTCATTGCGATACTGAGCCTCGACCTCATCTAGGCCATCCAGCAGTAAAATCAACTGCTCCTGCTCTACCCAAGCTTGGCCTAGCGACTTAGACGCTCCGTAGATTTCATACAGCTCTTGCACCAACCAATCAGCAATGGACTTTCGCTGCTTAGCCCAAGAGGAAAGGTTGACGACTACAGGTAAGGACTGACTCAGATTATGTTCTGCTCTGGCAATTAGACTCTCAGCTAGCTTTAGCAGAGTCACCGTTTTCCCTGACCCTGGCTCTCCCAAAATCAACAATGTCCGACCCGCGCCAATGTCCTCAAAAACATCAGGGGCGCTTGTCCCTTCAGGTAAAACCTGCCAGGTGTCTGCAGGAAACTCTTCGACCCTGCTCAACGGATTTTGAATCAATTCGCTACGTTCTTCTAAACCGAGCTCAATTAAAACCTGCGTGTGCAGAGATTTCGCCAGTACGCCATCAATCCAGAAGTTTTTAACTTTGTCTAGTAGAACTCTGCGCCATCGGTACTCTTGCCGACTGAGGTGTTTCGCTACATCAGCAGCAGCCTGGTCTACCTCGACTGAACCATAGACATTGGTGACATAAACGCGCTGCGTCTGATTAACTCAGGACTTACGCATTGACAGTTGAGTAAATTTGTGGGTTGAAATTCAAAGGTGTTGTATCCCCTAGTCCTTTGCGTATTCTCACTAAACCCTCCACCGCTCATTGCACGCTCAATCTCTATGTGCGC
>JAAHIC010001101.1 GCA_010671965.1 Leptolyngbya sp. SIO4C5 | reverse complement strand
ATTTTGATGAGCATGGGGTGCGGGTGCGCTACCTGCACTCAGAAATTCACTCGATTGAGCGGATTGAGATTTTGCAAGATCTGCGAGACGGCAACTTTGACGTGCTGGTGGGCGTAAACCTGCTGCGGGAAGGACTGGATTTGCCAGAAGTCTCCCTGGTGGCGATTCTCGATGCTGACAAAGAAGGCTTCTTGCGGGCCGAGCGATCGCTGATTCAAACCATTGGCCGCGCCGCCCGCCACGTCCAGGGACAGGCCATTCTCTATGCCGACAACCTCACCGATAGCATGGCCCGCACGATTGAAGAAACCGATCGCCGCCGTGCCATTCAGCTTGCCTACAATGAAAAATACGGCATCGTGCCTAAGCCAATTATTCGCCGCAAGCAAAACGCGATTCTGGCCTTTTTAGAAGTCTCCCGTAAGCTCAACGCTCAGGAGCTAGAGCAAGTTTATGAGCAAAGCGATGAAATGCCCCTAGAGGATATCCCAGAACTGATCGGCCAGCTTGAAAAGCAGATGAAAGAAGCGGCCAAGAGTCTGGAATTTGAAGAAGCGGCTAAATACCGCGATCGCATCAAGAACCTGCGCGATAAGCTAATTGGTAAGCGTTAGGCTGTCAGGTTTTTATGTTTTGCCTGCGAGCGGATGGCACGTACACAGAAGTTGCTCAGCCTTATGGTTTAGAGAACAAATTGAAAAATTGAAATAGGCCAAGCTGATATAGTTTGGAGTCTCAAAAGCTGCAATGACTCTCCTCAGCCGCAACTCACTGCTTTTACTAATTGACCTGCAAAAGGCGATCGATGATCCAAGATGGGGCGATCGCAATAATCCCCAAGCTGAGGTCAATATCGTTCAGCTCCTCGCCGCCTGGCGGCAGAGCCAAATGCCTGTTTTGCACGTCAAACACATGTCAACAGAGCCTGATTCCCCCTATCGTCCTGGTCAGACAGGCAATGAGTTCAGACCTGCTACAGCCCCTCTACCAGAGGAAGAAATTTTAGAAAAAGAGGTTCATAGCGCTTTTATTCGCACCGGGCTAGAAGCCAAACTGCGATCGCGCGGTATTGCGGAAATTGTGATTACCGGAGTCGTTACTAACAACTCAGTTGAAGCCACGGCTCGTATGGCGAGTGATCTGGGCTTCACGACCCTGGTAGTAGCTGACGCCACATTTACCTTCGGCAGAGCTGACTTTGACGGCACATGGCATCTAGCCGCAGCGGTTCACGCCATGTCCCTGGCAAACCTATCGGGTGAATATGCCACAATTTTGTCAACTGAAGAGATTCTGCAACAACTGCCTTTGCTAGCATAGGCACCTAGACATGAAACAAGAATCAGTCACCTTTTGGCG
>JAAHIC010001100.1 GCA_010671965.1 Leptolyngbya sp. SIO4C5 | reverse complement strand
TACTGGCTGCCGCAGCAAAAAAGCCTTGCCCGCCGTGGGGCGAATAATTCCCAGCAAGATTTTGAGCAGCGTGGTCTAGCCTGACACCTATAAGTTATGAGCGAGGTTTCTACACTGCCAGCCGATGAGTCAACGGCCAGCGATCGCCCCTTGGTTGTCCAAACCAGCGGCCTCAAAAAGGTTTACCGTACGGGCTTTTGGCTGACGCAGAAGGTTTCTTCTCTGCAGGACTGTTCCCTAGCCGTTTATCAGGGCGAAACCTTTGGCCTGTTGGGGCCAAACGGAGCAGGCAAGACCACGCTGCTCAAAATCTTGCTGGGAATTATTCGCCCCACGGCGGGCAAGGCTTTTTTGCTGCGGCAGCCAGTAGGCGATCGCGCCGTGAAGCAGCGGGTAGGCTATTTGCCCGAAAATGCCTATTTCTACGACTTCTTGACGGGTTGGGAATTTCTCAAATACACGGCAGGGCTGTTTGGCGTATCGCGCTCGGTGCAGCGGCAGCGGATTCCAGAACTGCTTGACCTAGTGGGGCTATCTCAGGCAGCGGCGAAGAAAAAGCAGCTACGTCAATATTCCAAGGGGATGCTGCAGCGGGTGGGCATGGCTCAGGCGCTGATCAACAATCCAGAAGTCGTGTTTTTAGATGAGCCAATGTCGGGGTTAGATCCTTTAGGTCGCTACCGCATCCGAGAGATTATTCTGTCGCTGAAGGCTCAGGGCAAAACCATTTTCTTTAATAGCCACGTCCTCTCAGATGTGGAGCTAATCTGCGATCGCATTGCCATTCTCGATCGCGGTGAGCTGGTCTGCAGCGGCAGCCTGGCTGAGCTGCTGGGTGATCCCAATCGCTACTTTGTCAAAGGCCGAGGCGGCAGTTTAGACGTGCTGAAAAAATGGATGACCAACCTAGAATTTCAGGGCGGCTACTGGCAGGGCTATCTGCAGGGAGAACCCTATGATTTTCTCTCCAGCGTGCGGCTGATGGGCGGCAAGATCGCCACGCTGCAGCTTTCACGGCCCTCCCTAGAAGATTTCTTTGTCGAAAAGATTCGCCAGCGGCCTGACAGTCAGCGAGCTGAAAAGTAAATGGGGCTAGCGGTTCAGATTGCCGGATCAGGCACTCCCATTTTGTGTCTACACGGTCATCCCGGCAGCGGCCAGAGCATGAGCGTGTTTACTGGTCATCTCAGCCAGCGCTTTCAAACGTTAGCGCCTGATCTGCGGGGATATGGCACCAGCCAAGCGCGACAGCCTTTTAGATGCCGATAGCTGGGTGCGCGAGCTGATTGACTGGTGGATAGGCCCGGACGGGCTGGCGATCGCTGAGCGCTCCGGCATCGTTCGCCACTTCAAACGGGT
>JAAHIC010000110.1 GCA_010671965.1 Leptolyngbya sp. SIO4C5 | reverse complement strand
AGCGCCTGGGCCACAGCGGGTAAGAACTGCGGCGCGATCGCCTGGTGTACCAGCAGCGTTTCAATCGTGTTGCAGGCAGAAGGATAGTCGGTTTTGGCATCAACGGCAATTTTCACTATGGCTTTGGCGCAGAGGTGGGCATTAGCACCCAGCAGATGCCGCCACGCGGCCCGGTGGGGCTAGAGGGGTTAGTTACCTACAAGTATCAGGTGGTGGGGAACGG
Organism: Leptolyngbya sp. SIO4C5; assembly: GCA_010671965.1. Lineage (GTDB taxonomy): Bacteria > Cyanobacteriota > Cyanobacteriia > Phormidesmidales > Phormidesmidaceae > Sphaerothrix > Sphaerothrix gracilis. The sequence continues at coordinate 9,465 of JAAHIC010000110.1, read as the reverse complement.
CCACATTGCGGCTGAGTACGCCGGCGAAAATGCTAAGCCTTTCCGCCATCGTGACCTGTAGCTGCTGTTTTAACCCTCAAGGAGTAGAGCCGCTGCCTATCCGCAGAAAACCCCACCGACGATGAAGGTGGGGAAGTATTCTGTGGTCGGTAAGCCAGGCGATTTGCTTACTGCAGGCTGAGACGCGAATTTTGAGACAGCAGGCGGTTGCGCTGTTCTAGCCAGTCGGTACCGATGCGGATCGTCAAATCTGACTCCAAATTGCCCGTAGAATCGGATACCAGCCGCCCTACTCCCAACAGAGCACTCACGCGATCGGCGGCCTCTAGATCGCCGCGCTGGGCAATCACCTCAGTTGTCGGGACCACATCCGGCCAGTCGCTGACCAAATAGAGATTATCAAGTCCTTCCTGGGCCAGGTAGCGGGCAACTTCATTGGCAATTTGCGGTTCGCCAGAGGCATTTTGAATGGCAATGTGCATCTGCCGCAGAGAACGGCGGGGGGCCGAGGCGAGCGTAGCGGCTTCCGTATGGAAAAAGTCCTGCATGACGCGATCGCCCGCTGTACTGTCCATAATCCAGTAGCTGGCCTGATACTCGTTGGGTTCGCTGAAGCGCCCCGGCAGCATCACCATATGCAAATCTTCGGGGGCCAGTTCCAAACCAAAATTGGCCAGTGCCAACATTTCCTCAAGCGACAGATTAGTGTCTATATGACGTTGCAAAATGCGAACAATCTGCGGCAGCTTGGGAATCACGGTAGGGCTAGTCAGGCGCGATCGCAGGGCTTTCAGCAATATTTGCTGGCGCTGCACCCGGCCAATGTCGCCAAAGGCATCCTGGCGAAACCGAGCGAACTGCTCTGCCTGGGCCCCATCTAGGGTTTGCCAGCCCGGCTCTAAATCAATCACCAAATCCTGAGTCCGATCTTCGTAGTACATGCGGCTGGGCACAAATACCTCAACCCCGCCGACTAAATCGACAATCTCGCGAAAAGCGCCGGTACTGACCCGGACATAGCGATCGATTTCCACCTGGTTGAGCGCGGCGCTGACGGTTTGGCCCGCTAGCACTGCTCCCCCTTCAACGTTGGCCTGATTGATTTTATCCTCACCCCAGCCGGGAATGGTGACGCGGGTATCACGGGGAATGGATAGCACATTCACGTCTGCCTGAGCCGGATCAACGCGCACCAGCAGCATGGTATCGGTACGGCCCGAAAAAATATCTTCGCCTTCAGCCTCCGTCACCTGATCAATGCCCATGACGAGGAGATTGACCGGGCGGGTGACGTTATAGCGAAAGCCTGACTGCCAAAGGTCTTTGAGCGAGAGGGTTTCTTGCCCTTGGGGAAAAAGCTGGGGCGGCAGGGGCAGCATTAAAACGGCGGCAGCTCCCAAAGCAGCCGAAACTGCTGCTGTTGAAAGGCAAGCACAGCTCCAAAAAGCAGCCTTTGTCAGCCCAGATAACAGCGAGGAGGCTTGAGAATTAGCCTTGCCGCTCTCCGACTGGCCGGCGGGAGTGGCGGCAGCGTCAGTAGGGGCTTCCGCGTCTACCTCTTCTATTTCGTCAGGACAGGAATCAGATTTTTCTTTGGCATCAGCTTGTTGATTCGTCGGCAATGTGGTCATCAGATTTTGTTACTCACCCCTCGTCACCATCCGTCGCTAGACAGCTATTCAAGCTGATTCTTCGTAGATCCGCATAGTTCCCCGTCAACCATCAAACTTTGCTGACCCCGATCGCTGTGTAAAACTTTGCAGAATGATGATTTGTTAATCAATGTTACGGTGATTATAGCCTGAGGTCTGAGGCAAAAAGCTAGGATAAGACGGAATTTCTGGCGGAGTTAGCCCATGAGTAAGTCGCTGATCCCGGTTATCTTAGCGGGAGGCAAAGGTGAGCGTTTCTGGCCCGTAAGCCGTCTGCAACGGCCTAAGCAGTTCTTGAGTTTAGATGGCAGCGGTTTAAGTCTATTGCAGTCAACCGCTGAGCGACTTTTGCCGCTAGCTGGGGACTGGCAGTCGCTTTGGGTGATTACGGCTTCTCACTTAGCAGCGGGGATCACAGAGCAACTACCACACCTACCCTCAGCCAATCTGCTGGTTGAGCCGCTAGGAAGAGATACGGCTCCGGCAGTGGCCTGGGCTACTTTAGAGATCATCAAACATCACGGCGAAGAGGCCATTGTGGCTTTCTTTCCGGCTGACCACTGGATTGACGATGACGAAAAGTTTCGCCAAACTTTGCTAGCGGCGGCTGAACTAGCCAGTCAGCAGGGGGCGATTGCCACATTGGGCATTACGCCAACCTACGCAGCCACAGGCTATGGCTACATTGAGCAGGGGGCAGAAGCGGGACAGTACGGCAGCTTACCAGCCTACCGGGTTAGCCGCTTCACCGAAAAACCTGATGTTGCCACCGCAACCGAATTTCTAGCTAGCGGACGCTTTAGCTGGAATAGCGGCATGTTTATTTTTCCGGCGGGTGTGATGCTGCAGGAGCTGAAAACCCATGCTCCAGAGCTGATCAAGCCGCTGCTACAGAAAGGGGCCGAGGCTTATCATGACCTGACCAAGCTCAGCATTGACTACGCCGTCATGGAGCAAACCCAAAAAGCCTATGTCATGCCGGTGGACTTTGGCTGGGATGATTTGGGTGACTGGAATGCGATTGAGCGGCTGCTAAAGGGCGATCGCGACAATGTGGAGTTGGCTCAGCACGTCGGCATGGATACCCATGACAGCATTGTCTACAGCGCTAACCCGGACGAGGTGATTGTTACTATTGGCCTAGAGGATGTGGTGGTGGTGCGCGACGGCAACGCAACGCTGATTGTGCGTAAAGACCGCACCCAAGACATTAAAAAAGCGGTCAAACTGCTGGGAGCTGAGGACAAGTATAAGCATTTGCTTTGATAGTGCTTTGACAGGGCTTTGACAGGGCTTGGTCAGCCGCTCGCTTAAGCAGGCTCAACCTGGAGCGATCGCACCCGGTTAATGGCTGCTGCTAGCTCAAAGCGCCGGAAGCTAGAAAAATCGCTGACAGTGCGATCGCTCAAAATATCAAGACCCTGCCGTTCAAGATCCTGCATCACGGCGTCTAAGACGGTGGCTAAAGGCTGCTTGCCGTCAAAGTAATGGCGCTGGGCATAGACCATAGCCGCTGCGATCGCCCGTACCTGCCCAGGTTCTATCAGCTGCTCTACGGCAGCGAGATCTACCGCTTCTGTGCCAAAGCGCAATTCGTCTATGTCGCGCACTTTGAGGCTGACTTCACGGCGACCTTTGCTGGCATCCAGGCTGGCAGGCAAAATGACGCGCTGGGTGACGGTGCCAAAGTGCTCTCCTCCCTCAGGCGCGCGATCGGTGGCATATTGAGCGGCGATCGCTTTAGCGGCTTTAGTCACTTCTGCGGGCTGATAGCTGTCTAGGGCAATCACCGTATCGGCTACGTCAAAATAGTCACCGCTGCCCCCCATTACCAAAATTGTGGAGACGCCGTAGTCAGTGTAGAGCGACTGAATTTTGTCGATGAAAGGCGTAATCGGTTCTTTTTCTTTGGCGATCAAAGCCTGCATCCGGCGATCGCGGATCATAAAGTTAGTCGCGGCGGTGTCCTCATCTACCAGCAGCACCGTTGCCCCCGCCTCAACTGCCTCAATGATGCTGGCAGCCTGAGAGGTGCTGCCGCTGGCATTGGGAGTCGAGAAATGCTGGGTTGAGCGATTCTGAGGGAGGTGACTGATAAACGGCGAAATGTCTACTCCAGTGACGCTACGACCGTCTTCGGCTCGAATTTTGACTGCCCCTGGATCGGTGACGACCTGCTGCCGCCCATCAGAGGGTACGTGGTTATAAATGCCCTGCTCGATCGCCCGCAGCAGCGTTGACTTGCCGTGATAGCCGCCGCCCACAATTAGGCTAATACCTTTGGGAATGCCCATGCCCGTAATCCGCCCAGCGTGGGGACAGTCAAATGCTACCTGTAAGGAATCTGGCGATCGAAAAGGAGTCACCTGCGCCGTCAGGGGGCGATCGTCTACGCCGCTGCGCCGGGGCAAAACGGCACCATCAGCTACAAAGGCCACCAGTCCTCGCTGGCTGAGCTGGCTTCTCAGCCAGTCGGCATCTTCTGCCGTATTGACGTGATGGGATAGCTGATCGGCCTGGAGCTGACGATAAAACAGGGCGCGGTCGACCAGTTCTGGCAGATCCCCGCAAAGCATGGCCGCGGCCTGATGCCCAGCAATGCGGCGGCCAAAAGCCGGTAAACCGGCCACAAACCGCAGCTCAACCGTTTCAGGGGTGACAAAGGCGGTGGTGCGAGCGAGAATGACCTGCCCTGGACTCATCACCGAAATCAAACCGCTCTTGCCGGAGCCGCGCTTTTGCCGGAGTGACTGAGCGGCGCGATCGAACTGACGAGTTAAATAGTCTTGCAGGGCGATCGCCCTGCTGGGGTGGCTATACAGCGCTGCCGGAAATCCCGCGACTGCCTGGGGCACTTTCACCTGAAGCTGACTGGGGGCGGCAAACGGATCTCCCTGCACGTAGTCAATCGTCAGGGTAAAGGTGTCAAAGGCATAGTCACCCCGAATTGATTTATAAGCTTTGTAGCTGTGACCGTCGAGCTGGCGCAGCTTCGTTTGCAGGTCTGCCTGAGTCGCCATAGATATGGATGCCGTTGATTGCTTTGGCTCAAAGGTCATTATGCCGCGAGCTGACAGCGCTGCTCAAAATCCTCAGGCCGTTCTATCACTGGCAGACACCAGAAAGCCTCGTTTAGTTGAGGCTAGAGATAGCCAGGCAGGATTTTCTGTCGTTCTGGTGGATGCGTCAGCAACCTGGGAAATTCTCGGTTAACATAAAGCCGATTATGGTTCGTCAAGGTTTGGCAGACCAAACCTTAACGGCAGGATCAATCGTGTGGCCCAGGCCCAATACTTTATGCTATTTCAATCGCGCGATCGCCCGTCTCACAAGTCTTCTGCGGCAGCCGTCTGCCATCGCTGGATCCTGCCCCATCGGCTCGCCGTTGGCCCCTTTCCTAACGAACCCGATCTCCTGCATCTGCAACAGGCCAAAATTCAGGCCATCCTAACGCTTTGCCCCTTAGCAGAAGGGCAACTGCCTGACAGCGCGATCGCCCATTTTCACTGTCGGCGCTATCCCCTACCCGACAGCCACAGCCCCCGCTTACTCACGCCCGATCAAATCAGTGCCGCCGTCAGTCAGCTTCATCAGCTTCTGCAGCAGAGTCTACCGACCTATATTCACTGTTTAGCAGGCATGGAGCGATCGCCGCTAATCTGCATTGCCTACCTCTGCCGCTACCAGCAGCTCCCGGTTTGGGAGGCGCTAAATCATGTCAAAGCGGTTAATCGTCGCACCCGTCTGACCTCCCAGCAGCTCAAGACGCTCCAGCAGTGGGCCAAGCCGTTTGGGTAACTATCAAAAATGGCGACCATTGGCGACAGCGCCATTGCCGTTGTGGGCAGCACCATTGAGGGCAACGGGTTCAGGGGCTGGCCCGTAGGAGCGCTGCCGGTAATAGTAGTCGTAGGCAGGCATGGCGCTACGCTTCACGCCGTTGATTACCGTTCCCAGAATAGAAATGCGGCTAATCTTGAGGCGCTCTAGCGCCTGCATCAGCGCTGGAGAGTGGGTCTTGTCCAGGCTGACAACCAGTACCACACCGTCCATGTGAGTGGCTAATAGACTCGCGTCTACCAGCGTCGCTAAAGGCGGCGTGTCATAGATGACTAGGTCAAAAACTTTATCGACCCGGTTGACTAGGTGCTTCATCTTCTGAGAAGACAGCAGCTTAGTTGGATCGGGGGGAATGGAGCCAGAGGTAATCACATAGAGGTTTTCATACTGGGGTGACTGCTGAATTGCCTGTCGCAGAGAGAGCCGAGTCGAAATCAGATTGCTTAGGCCACGAAAGTTAGGCAGTCCCAGGCGAGTATGTACCTGGGGCTGGCGCAGGTCAGCGTCTACCAGCAGCACCCGCTGCCCCATCGCCGCTGCGGTTTCGGCCAGATTGATTGCTACCGTGGATTTGCCGTCTCCCGGTAGGGCAGAACTAATCGTCAGCGATCGCACCGGGCGATCGGAGCCGAGGAAGCGAATACTGGCATGTAAGCCGCGAAAAGCCTCAACAAAGCTGTGATTCTCATAAGCGCCGCTGGCGGACTGTAGATTGGCGATAATCGGTAAAGCCTCAGTATTTGAGGCACGCAGCGAGGTGAGATGACGACAGAAGGGAATGGTGCCCAAAACAGGAAGCTGCGTTTTTTGCTTCAGTTCGTCGGCGCTGTGGAAGACCGTATCTAGCTTTTCGGCCACCAGTGCGGCGGCCATGCCGACTAGCAGGCTGGCGGCAAGGCCCAGTACTAAGTTACGGGGAATGTTGGGCGATATCGGATTTTTGGGCTGCTCGGCTGCATCTAAAACCTGCCAGGGAACTTCGGCCTGAGCGCCCTCAATCTGTAGCGTTTCGCGCGTGGTCAAAAATCGATTTAAGCTTTCTGTCGCCACCTGTAGCTCTCGCTCTAGATCGGCATACTGGCGGGCGATCGCGGGGAGCTGCTGCATCCGCTGGGCCAAAACCGCCTCAGACTGGGACAGACGGCTGCTGCGGCTCTCTAATCCCTGAATACTATTAGCAACGCGAGCGCGCTCAATTTCGACTACGCGCCGGGCCTCGTCCTGCAGAATGGGCAGCAGATTTTGCCGTTCTTCCTGTAGCACCTCCATAGCCGGGTTTTGGTCGGTAAAGCGGGTCGTCTCTTCAGCGATCTTGGCCTCTAGCTCCCGGATGCGACTGACAAGCTGTTCATAAACTGGGGCTTCTTTAAGCACAGCAATGGTGCCGACGCTCTGCTGTAGCTCTTGCCACTGCGATCGCACGGCTGCCAGCTCTTGATCCAACGTCAGCCGTTGCTGCAGCAGCGAAATGCGCTGCTGACTCAGCTCATTAGCCTGATTGCTGGGGTCAATAAAGTTATACTGCTGACGAAATGTCTGTAATTGCCCCTGAAGCTGATTTACCCGCTGCTCTAGCTGCGGGAGCTGCTCATTGACAAACTGGATGCCCTGCCGGAGATTCGTCTTGCGCTCATTCAGGCTGTAGGCTAGATACGCGGCTGAGAGCTGGTCTAAAACGGTTTTGATTTCCTCTGCATCGGTGGCCCGGTAGCGGATCTCCAGGATTTTGGTGTCTTGTAGCCGGGCGATGGTGAGAGATTCCATCAAATCTTCGTAGTCTAGCTCTGGATACTGCTGCTGGAGCTGAGTAATGATGGGGGCCATCAGTTCAGGACTCTTTAAAACCTGGATCTGAGTATCGTAGTCCAGGCCTGAGGCCGCCTGAGCCAGTCCTCCCACGTTAGGGGTTAGCTGAGCTAGTTCATCGTCTGCGGTGACAGGTTCAACTAAGAGCTGAAACTTGCCTTCATACTCAGGCGTTTGGGTGAAGGTAACAGCGGCGGCAGCGGCGAGAACGGCTCCCATAACGGTGACAATCAAAAAAGCACGACGGCGAACCAGCGTCAACATCTGACGGAGATCGAAATCGTCTTCATCGTCACCCAGAACAGTCTGAGGTATAGGCAGTTGCAAAACCTGGGGCGCAGCGTGATCATTGCCACTGAGAAAGATGGGCTGATAGGGTTCCATTACCTAATTCCTCAAACCATAGATAAAGAGAATCGTTTGCTTTCCCGCTGTCAACACTGGCTTAAAAGAGAAAAGGGGTAAACGGCAGCAGCAGTCGCAGGGGATTGAAGAGAGCACCTAAGTTTTCGGAAAGATTGGTTAAGCCGGAAGGCGAAACGACGATAACATCCTGATGGCGCAGGACCGGATTTGTTTCATCATTGATACCTGCTGATAAATCTACGTCAATCTCGCGGCGCGTGGCTGAGCCATCGGGATTGAGGCGAATCAGTTCTACTTCTCCTTTGCGGGCCGAGCGGGTAAAGCCGCCTGCCGCGAGCAAAGCCTGATTCAGCGGCGTGTTGGGCCGTAAAGTGACAACGCCGGGTTCTTGTACCCGACCAACGACGTTGACCTCAATTTGGTCGGGCGAAAAGCTGGCGCTGGCAAGCTGCACAGCCTCTTGAGGGCTGAGATCGCTGGCTGTAGGCACTACTACAGTATCACCCTGCTGCAAAATCAGATCCTGCTGCAGATCGCCTCCCTGCAGCAGGGCCCACAGGTCAATGGGAATGCTTTGAGCGGTGCCGCTGCGGGTCTGACGCCGTACCTCCAGCTGACGAATGTTGGCTGAAGGGGTGATGCCACCTGCTACCTCTAAGGCTCTAGTCAGAGTCGGCTGACCTTCGCCTGCTTCAAGATTAAGCTGGTGTGAACCGGGGCGAAACACCTCACCGACTACGGCAACGTTCAAAGCCTGCTCCGGGGCTTCGGCAAAGTTGGCAGCGGCTAGCTGGTTGACAGCCGCCAAATCTGTTTGCTCGGCGGTGGGAATAACCAGGGTGTCACCGTCCTGAAGGGCTGGGTTTTGACTGAGATCGCCCTGCTGTAGCAGCGTCCAGAGGTTGACCCGTCTGATCTGGGGCGCTCCGTTGGGCTGGGGGCGACGCAGCTCAATCTGACTGAGATCGGCGACCTGGGTCAATCCGCCAGCGGTTTGGATGGCCTGAACCAGGCTGGGAAATTTGGCTCCTTCTTCAATGGTCAAGGTATAGACGCCGGGCTGGCTGACTTCACCGGCGATCGCAATTTCGATTGGGCGAGGCTGCAGTAAGCTAACCGTTACCAGGGGTCGCCGCACCAAAGGCGTGTAGGCAGTGCCAATGGCTTCGCCCGCCGCTGCTAGGGTAAGTCCCTTAACCGAGACTCGTCCGACCATTGGCAAGTTCAAAGCGCCATCAATAAGTACCTGATATTCGCCGCTATATTCCGGCACATTGAAAACTTCTATAGCCAAGCGATCGCCCACACCCAAGCGATACTCCGGATCGATCGCAGGGGGCAGCACCGGACTGGCTGAGTCTACTGGGCTAACCGTTGCCTCAGGTTCCGTCACCGGAAAATCCGAGAGTGACGGCAAAGTCTGAGACCAGCCCGAACCCGCTAGCAGCAGCCAGCCAATCAGTCCCAGACTACTGCCGCCCAGCCATTTAGAGGTGGTAAAAGCCAATGTCAGCATAGCTTTCAAGATAAATAAATAGTCACCCAGAAGGCCATGAACAAAAGAGCGTTACTGCAGAATTAGATGCTGCTTGACAAACTTGATCCCCATAAGCTTAACGGCTAAAACGATTTCTGATAAAAAATAACTCACTTAGCTGGTTTATGACTGCAGACTGGAGCGCTCTTTTGTTCATGAGATCGGAAGAGCACACGACTGAACTACAGTAAACAACTCTAGTGCAGTTCGGATGCAGATTTCTGTTCGAAAAAACAAACTAAAAGAAATAATATGAAAACACAT
>JAAHIC010000011.1 GCA_010671965.1 Leptolyngbya sp. SIO4C5 | reverse complement strand
CCGCTGTCGCTAAAGCCATCGAAGCAGCCGCATCTTCCTCAGGCGTCGGCACCAATTGGCCTTCGGCTGAGAAAAAACGCAACTGACGCTCATGTATGCCTAGAAAAAGCTGCAACTGCTCACTCCACAGGTGTCCCTGGTTATTGGAAGTAATGGGATGATAGATCCCTCGTTCTAGCACGTATCCCTGAAACTCTAGCGTATCTGGGCTAAACCAAAAATACTCCGGCGTCCGAAATATGTTCTGATAAATTTCTTTCTTGAGCTGGCGATCGCTCTCGGCTGTTGTGTCTGAAAGCAGCTCGACAATCAAGTTAGGGTACCTACCGCCCTCTTCCCAAACTATCCAGCTCTTACGGGGACGTTTCTCCGTGTTTGACACCACAAAGAAATCTGGCCCTCGAAAGTCTTGAGTCTTGAGCCTGCGAGCGTTGTAATAAATAGTCAAGTTTCCTGCAGCAAAATAGTCGTTGCGATCGCGCCAGAGCCAGTCCAGGCATTTGAGCAACAGCATCATCTGCTGCAGGTGGAGGTACGTTTCCAAAGGCGGCTCATTACTCGACAAGTCGTCGGGTGGCAGGACAATTGGCCCAGCCTCAGTTTGCACTACTCTTGTTTGGTCCGCAAGAACCATAACTACCCAACAAAATACACCCCCTAAGTCTAGCTCACAGCTCAAATGAGCCAGAAACAATTCGTTTTAGAAACAACGTTAGAATCCATCAGTCAGGCTGACAAAGTTCGCTGACCAAATTTGCCCGACTTGATAACAAGTTTTCAGACGGGTCATCAACAGCAAACATTTCCTGCATTGCATCAGCAAGCAAACCATTTTCAACAAAATAGCCGGCCCGGGCCAAAGCGATCGCCTCTGTGTCTGCTCCCTCAGCCTCTAAATCTACCTGAATTTGGTCTAAATCAGCCGTAATGCGATCGCGCGCTTCATCCTCCAACACTTTGAAGAGAACAATAGTTTGCTGCTCAGCCGATGGGACAGTAGCGCCTGAACTACTCTCCGCTTCAGAGGATTGTTCTAGGAAGAAAATAGACCACTCATATTCAGTTCCTGGCTGCAACGGCGCACCGTCATAGACAATTGGGGCAGGTTCAAGCTCAGTGTTTTCAGCGCTAGGTAGCTCAACAGTCCAGGAAAACTCATCTTCTCCGTTAGGTCGAACAGCGATCGCAGTAACGTCACCTGCCACGACAAAAAGAGGTATCAAGTGCCAAATTTCTGCTCTATAGCTTGGACTAAGTATACAGATGCCCTCTCCCCGAGATCCCCCACTGCCGCCTTGCCCAGGACTACGAGGATTTCTTGTTTTCAGTAGGGCACTCGTTACGACTTGCCAAGACCCTTCTCCAAGGTCAGAAGTTTTAGACTCACGAAGCGCTACTGTAGGCATCTCCGTATCAGATGTCGCTGGCTGTGGCGTCTGCTCTACTTGTGCGCAAGCACTCAGTACCCCAGCAACAATAGCAATCGGCGCAAGAACTGTACCATACACCCCAAATTTAAAGTTCAAGATTATCCTCCCGAAAATTCGATAAAACGTAGATCCAAACTGTCAACGTGGGCAACAGCCAAGGCAGTAACACAGCACTACTGATATAAAGCTGCAAACTGATCAGCCCGTAACTTATCGAGCCGCCCACCAGAAAACCCATAATGACAAATGATCGCTTTCCAAGCACCGGCAACCCATAGAGCGCAATCGCCTTGCCCAATAACACCGCAACCAAAACCATCCATAAATCTGGAATTGGCACTACCAAATGATTCTGAAGAATGTGGTGAGTCATATAGCCATGCATCTCCCCACCTGTGATAGATGCATCCATAGGCTGCTGTTGCCAATGCTTCATCGCTAAGGGCATAGGAAACTGATCTTCTCCTTTTTGAGCAATCCCAGCCTCAAAATAACCACCGGCGGCAACGATAATCACTGAATCTTGCAAAGATCTCATTCCAGTTTTTCGGAGTATTGCCTCTGCGTCGGTGAGTAAGTCCGCAGCCGATATCGGGATATAGGCATGACTTGGCGGCACTGAAAAATCCAGCAAAGGCTGCAGCCACCACTGTCCTAGTGAATAAGCAAAAAGAGTAATTGGGTGGAGTTTGGCACGGGAAGGCAGAGGGGACCCGTCAATTCGCTCTACAAATGCATCAACTTGCTCTGTGAGTGATGCATCGGTGAGCTTAGCCGGCACGGGAACCTCTGCTTTGCCTGAGCGAGCTTGCTGGCTCAACCAGTAGGCAAGCGCTAACTGAGAACTGAAGGGAGTTGGATTTTCTCCTTTGCTACGTCTAGGTAAGACGTGTCGAAAAGGTACCCAGGCATCCCCCTCTAACACCCAATTAGAACTCGCTACAGTTGAATAAATTGAAAGCCAGTCACCCCGGGGTGAGATATCAGTGATAAAAACCAGCCAGAGCTGTTGCTCAATGCCCTGCTGAATCACCTGATTGAGTGCAGTATCGTTAGCTTGGGGGGTTTCTAGTAAATAGTCAAAGCCAACGACGGTGGCCTCTAGTTCTATTAACTTGGCTAAAATATCGGCGAGTAGTTGGCGATCAATTGGGTTTCTTTCCTTAATGCCAAGGCTGTTTAGCGTGTCATTGTCAATCTGAACAATGATGACAGGTGGCTCTGCAGTCGATATTCCCTGTTGGCTGAACATCTGCCGATAGACAGCCTGAACTAAAACTCGTCTCTCAATCAGCCAATCCTGCACAAATAAAGGGATACTTATCAGGGCGATCGCACTCACAGCGATTGCCTCTCGTTTAGTGGGCAACCAGCGTTTAATTTGGTGTCGCCATCCAGTTGGCTGAATCCGATAGGGGACTGAATCTGGGTGCCGGAACAGAGATGGAATTAGATAAGCCGATGGATAGGTCAGGTTTTGCTCCAACTTCAATGATTGACAAGCGCCTGCCAAGGCAGTCTGAGCATCTTCGTAATTACCAAGGCGCTGTAAAAACTGCACTAAAAAGCGATGAGCCACGGCATTATGAATTGGCTCTCGCATGATTGCAACTTGCCCTAGCCCCAAATCAACAACGCTGTTAGCAATGTTGAGACCGCTGCATGAGTTAAACAAAGCGAACTGTAGTCCCTGCTGCTGAGCTTTTCTAATGTAGGGTTTTAGCTCTTGCATAGAGAGCGCTATGTCTGGCGCAATGTAGATCAGCCCGTCTACCACTTGAGCTTCATTACTATGACCTGCAAAAAATAGAATGTCCCAGCCTTGTGGCTCGGCGATCGCCTGACAAATTGTCTCGCGCAGATTAGGGCTGTCTTTCGCGCATTTCCAGCCCTCGTAGCGAATTTCCAATGAGGGAATATTGTCTAATGCGGCGCGATCGCCCTCAAAATCGAGACCAGTATCATCGCCTAGGATGGCAAGTACCCGTGTTTTACCTCGACGAAACTGCCGTCGGTTATGGGCCGTCGAACGAATTGTGGCCGGCGATCGCACAATTTGAAAGTAAGTATCTCCCCGCAAATCAGCCCCAATCTCCCATGTCTCCCAAGGCAGGCGCTCTAGCTCTAAAGAAGCGCACGTTAGAAAGAGAGAAGCTTTAGTTGACTGAGTTGCTATAGCTTTTTTTCGCTGGAATTGAGCATTAGTGACTTTTTTTTGCTGCTCAATCACCAGAATTTTACGCAGGTCAAATAACGATTCATGTTTCAGCCAGCGATGAAATTCTGATAGAAGTTTGGCTTCCGCTTGTACAAGCTGCGTGTGCCAGTCAATCGATTGAGAAGAGACAACTTGTCCTGCTGCTTCTACTCGACCCCGAACAGCTTGCTTGTAAAATCCTAGATAGGTATTATGCCAGCGATCGTACAGAATTTTGAGCTGCTTGGGATAGGGCACACGAGCATTAATACACTGCCCTTGCCCCCAAGTTAGTTCAAAAATACAGTTCGGATTAGCTTCGTAAACTTTGAGTCGATACATAGCTTGAGGCGCTTAGGACAGAGTCAAAAACCGGGATCAAAGATAAAGGCAGGCCATGTCAACAATGCCCCATCGGGAAGCTGAACAGTCGCGGTAAACTGCTCAGTCCAGTTTCCACCCACTTGAATGTAGAGATAAGTCGCGGCCTCTTCTTGCTTTAAAACCTGCTCTGCTAAGATAGCCTGCTGATCCTGGATACTCAGGCGAGTACCTGCAGGCAACTGTTCACCAGTCTTCGGGCCAAGGGAAATAAACAGCGACCATTCTGGTGGAGCGATCTCAAACCGAGGCCATGCTAGGGCATAAATTCGAAAAGGTAATCCTAGTGATTGCAGGTCTTTGTAAACTCCTCTAGCATTTGGAGGCACAACTACGCCAGCAAATCGCAAATCCGTTAATATCATTTCCAAATCCTGTACAGGACTGCGTATGCCGTTATGGGCTGTCGTAGCTGTGGCTAGTGGCGGCATCAAGGTCCAAGCCAATTGGTCTGCTGTATCATCCAGTTGATTTTGTAGCCAGCGGCTAGCATTGAGCAAACCTGCTCGTACACCGGATAATGCAAATGAGGATCTTTTAGAAACGGCTGGAGCAGCTATCATTGCCGGATTGAGACAGCTCAGATAAAGCATGAGCCGTGTAGGTGAGATCTCAAATAAGTGAATTGGAATGGTGTAAGTTCCCTCAGTATTAGGAGGTATTCCAGACTGTTGGCAATAGGTTTGCAATTGATCAATCCGCAAGCTACCTAAAATAGTGACCTGCTGCAGGGATTCAATCACCTCAATCATTACAAAGAAATGAGGATATGCATCAGCAGAGTCTAGGACTGATTGAGGAACCGTAACCCATTTATTGCTTAAGCTACCCTGTGGCAACAAACAAAGGCGAAAGTTATCGACATAGCAGTTTACGCCTATGGCAGATATCTGATTTCCACAGCTGTGGGTAACCAGTTTGATATCGCTTGCTGCCAACCAGTGCTGAAAGCCTTTTATAGCCAAAGCACTCAAGAACGTTTGCCACTGAACTTCTAAATCAGTGATGGACTGACATGTCTCCATTGCCCAGTTCATATCAGATTGAGTGAGTGTGATTGTTGTGGTTTGCCAAGGAACAAAGTCTAAATCTGAGGTTTCATCAGAGTGATTCATGGCTTTTATAAACTGATAGTGGGTCATAGCTGTTGCATTAAATTGATACCGCACCCAATAAATAGAGCTATTTTTTTGTCATGGAGCATCGGTCAAAAACTGGTGAATAAGTTGGCATAACTGATAAGCAAATAAGCTTTTAGTCGTTCTTCCATGAGGAATTTTGGCTTCTGACTGAGCTTCTAACATGATTTGGTCTACCTCTTCTGCTAAGGCTTGTTCTAGAGCTGCGGCTCGCTGATCGAGTTGTTCTGGTGAGAGAAAGTCTAAGGCCTGATCTCGAATTCGGATTTGTAATCTTGGTAAAAGATGGGTCTTTACCTCTGTTCGCAAGCTTTTTAACTGCAAGAGGCGGGTCACCTGAACCTGACTTGATAAGTTAAGCGCTTCTGCGATCGCATTCATCGCTAGTCCTTCACAGTGAAATAAAGCCAACCCTTTTACATAGCTTTTGTCCTTTGATGGCGTACGTTGCTGCAGCCGAGTAATTTTGTTTTGAATGACATTGATCAAACTATCGCTTAAGCACCGAGGTAATTCCTCTCTGTATCGCTCTAAAAATCTAGTCTGTTCGTTTTCAGCATCTGTTAGCTTTCCTGCTTGCGGATCAGGTATCGTGTCCCACTTTTGCTCGTCCCAGTAATAACGTTTAGGATTACCCCCTCTTGCATGAATGCGATACTGCCGCAGTTGTTCAGAAATGTGTTCTAGTCGAGCTAGGACTTTTTTAGGTGCAGTTTGAGCATCAATTTGCTGAAGTTGTTCCACCGTAGGTTTTGAGCAAGGGTCTGACTTCCGAATTTTGGGATTTACACGGCTCGCACGATAGACTTGATGATATTTTGCTAACAGTTGAGCCGAAGCAACAACATCCTCTTCAGGACTAAGATGATATTCTCTTAAAACTCTCTGCAAATAACTAAGGGACGTATCATTCAAAATTGCCCACGGACTAATGAAATAAAGATCTTTTTCAATTAAAAAGCGAACAAGTTCAGGATGTCGCTTGGTTAGCCGTCGAGACCATGTACTTAACTGCGCTTTACTCTGATCATAGGTCTCTAGAATTTCGAGGGTTAAAGGCCGGTAATTCGGCTCTAGTTTTCCGTCGTCGTCTAAGACTAAAGGTAGAAGATCTCCAACTGTGAAACCATGATATTCGCCAAATTGATTCGCAATCTGTATACAGGTCTGATGAATTTGGTAAGTGATGAAGCAGCGCAAACTAAGCCGTGCGATTAGAGACTCACTATCCCTCGTTTGCCAAGCCTGCAGAACTTCTCGTTGAACTTGTACATTCTGGAGTGGCGTTGACTCGCCCCATTTGAGGAGACTCTTGTTTATCCAGGCTTTTACCTGTAGTAGATCCTCTGTATGACATTTACCAGAGCCTCGTAATCTAATCAGTCGCCAATATCGAGAAACGGTATTCATCGCGCACTTAATGAGCAACGTAATCGCAGATGGGTAAAAGGTTTGGAAGCTTTAACCCCTCATCACTACATCCTCACATGGTGCTGTGCTGCCAAAGCTTATTCAGAAGGTGTTTGAGCAACTAGACAAGCTGCTCCGTTCAGCCTTAGACCAACGTTACATCGACAGACAGGCTTGTATCAGTATGTCTCAGTTTGAGAATGACTTCCTTCATCAGCAGTGTCATTTTTACAACAGAGCTAAATTCTTCTTAAAACTTCTGGAAAGGATGGCAAAGAAGCTGTAACTAGGACTAACCTTGTGGGCGATAGGTTAGCCGATACCGAATTTTCACGCAGTTATGCGTCTACTTCAGTGATATTGCCACATCCATCTTCTTAAAAGTCAGGATGAATACCATTCCAGAGCAGCAAAATGAGGTCCATCAGTTAGAAAGGCTAGGAGCCTTCAGCCAACTGTATGTTCAGGCAAAGCGGATGTTGTCTCTAAACTTTGTGCTGAGTGTTCCCCTGATGCTGGCCTGGGTGCTTCTAGTCGCAGTATGGCCGTCTTTGGAAGTCTATGCGGCTTTATGGGGCATCGCTGTTACTTTACTCAGCCTGCTAGTCATTACGCCTTATCAAAAGAATCTTCAAACTACTGCCGCTAAAGTCCAACAAGTCTTTGACTGTGAACTCTTTCAATTTAACTGGAACGATTTTAATATTGGAGCACCTCCCAACCCTGAAATTATTATCAGAGCCAATCAACAGTACCTCAAACGTGAGAAAAACTATGACCGCTTAGAAGACTGGTATCCGACAGCTATTAAGCCTTTGTCACTAGAGCTAGCTCGGCTAGTCTGTCAGCGCACTAATTGCTGGTGGGATGCTGATCTCAGGCGACGATATTCAGGCTGGGTGATCGCCTTATTATCTTTACTCACTATCGGCGTGTTGCTAATCGGTTTCATCGGTGGGCTGACTTTGCAAAAGTTTTTATTGACTGTCGTTGCGCCGCTCTTTCCTGCCTTGATACTTGGCATCTCTCAGTACCGGGAAAATATGAAAGCAGCAGAAACCCTGGATCGCTTGCGAGAAAAAGTTCGAGATATTTGGTCTTCTGCTTTGTATGCGAATAAAACCCCGCAGCAGATCTATGAAGCTTCTGTTCGGTTACAGGACGCTATTTTTGATAATCGAGCTAACAGTCCTCTCATCTTCAACTGGTTCTATCAATTACTAAGAACTGGCAATCAGGAATTGATGAATAAAAGCGCGGAAGTCCTAGTCAAAGAAGCTTTAGAAGCTCAAAAGCAAACTTTCTAAGCGCCTATTTTCTTATCCAGTAGCTACACAGTCCTTCTATTCTCTAAACCTAATGGAAGCGCCTATTTTTACAGCGATTACGTTTTCTCCTGTCACTGAGTTTATTGAGAAGACCCGAAAATTACGAGACTTATATGGCAGTTCTTTCATCCTTTCTTATTTAGCAGATTCAATTTGTCGGAAAGCTGAGCAAACCCTAGGTGAAGAGGCCGTTGTCTCTCCTGTGCCACTTAGGTTACCTATATCAGATTCAGATCAGGAAAACATCATTCTAGGCACTCCAGATCAGATTGTGGTTCAAGGAGATTTTCCTCAAGAGGCTGCTAGAGCTGCCTTTGATGAAGCCTGGGACAATATCATGGATGCCTGTCAGCAATGGGTACGAGATCACTGCCAGGACTGGATTGATGCGGCTTACGATCGCTGGGTAGAAAATAAGCAATGGGAGCGCAAAGCTTCTAGAACACTGCCCTGGGACCGCGACTGGCAGCAGTGGAAGAACCATGCGTGGGAGTTTTTCTGGGTACAGGAGGATAGTATTCCGCGTGCCTTAGATGCCCTGAATGAAGCAGAAGCTGACCGCAATTGGGTCGGCATCAACTGGATTGGTGAAAGCTCCACCCTTTCTGGCGCTGATGCGATCGCCTGGCCAGGTCTAGATCGTAATATTCGGGCCAAGCAGCGCAGCATGGCCGAAACTCAGGAACAGGTGAGCGATTTTTTTCAGGTGTTGAACCTCAAGATTGGAGAAGCCATTCTGAATGAAGATCTCTCTAATCATCAACGTAATCAAGCAGCCCGTATCGAAAGGCTACGCGAACACTATGCCATCGTTCCGCTGTCGCGAGAGTCAGAGCAGTCAGATGAGGCATACAACCGCGAAAATAGGCAGCACATCTCCACCGAACTGGCTAAAGCGTTAGGTGAAGCTATTATTACGAATCGAGAGCAGCTCAACATTCCAGAGCTAACCAAGCGACTCTCTACGCTAAGAACAGTTGCTCAAGATCCCCGGATCCAGCGGGAGCTGCCCAAGAGTTTCAAGGCGATCAATCTATGGAAAACTGACAACCCGATGGGTTGGTTTCGTGGGGATGGCGATCAGGCCGGCAGTCATATTCGCCGTATTACTCAAGATCCAGAAACGGCGGCTGACAACCTGAGAGCGTTCAGCGGTCAGATGCGGCGATGGGCGAGAGGGCTGATGCGCAATTTTGACCGGCAGCAGGGGCGGATCATTTTTGCGGGAGGAGATGACTTTTTGGGCGTGTTTTTCCCGAACGAAACGCCGGCTCCTGCCGTTCGATGGCTGTGCAATTTTAAGGAAGCGGTTTGGCACCGGGATGAGAACGGTGCAGAAGATCGTAAGCCAGTCACCCCCAGTGTGGGATTTGTGTGGGCTTCGCCTCAGGTGCCCCAGCGTGATGTCTTGCAGCACTGCGAGAAAGCTGAACAAGTAGCAAAGAAAAGTGGCCGCGATCGCGTTTGTCTACGGGTTCTCTTTGCCAGCGGCACTCATGTGGAATGGACGTGTCCCTGGTGGTTTTTGCCAAAAGTAGTGCATGGATACCGCGATCGCAACGGTCAACAGGATTGGACACATTTTTATAAAGACGTGGCAGAGCTGGAAGCGCGGCACGCTTTCGATGGCAATCATCAAATTGCGCTGAGCCTGTTCAACCTCTTCATCCGCGATCCTCAGACTCAGGCCCCGCTATTACCAAGCGAAGCAGAAGAGCTGTTTGAAACCCATAGTCCTCTGTGGACACAGCCTGGTACCCCCGATGCACTGACCGGGATTTTGGATGATGGCCGCGATGATGGTCTGCAAATAGAGCCTCTCAAAGCCAAACAAGAAGCCTTTAACAACTGGGTCATATCTCTGGCTGAGGTTGGTTTTCAGCTTTTCAATCAAGACGCAACAAACATAGCTGTCCCTGCTAACGCTGCCTGAGTCATGCCTAATACTCCAACCTTTACTTACCGAATTCTAATTCAGCCGTTGGGCCTTCTCTACGGCAGCAAAGGTCGCTTTTTATCCCCAGAAAATTTAGTTGGCAGATCAGGATCTCATTTTCCTCCAGACACACCGACGCTATCGGGCTTGTTTGCCGCCCAGTATCAGGGCGATCGCCATATCCTCGATTCGTTGATGCTGGCAGGGCCGTTTTGGGCATACCGCTGGCAGTCTGATAACTTCTATGTCCCAACACCCTTACACTGCTGGGCCTGGGGCGGTTCCGTGCAGCATCTATCGAGCTGGCAAGGCGATCGCTGGCTGCCCTATCCTGATATAGACCAAACTAGCTACAAAAAACGGCAGTACGACACCTGGATTACACTAGCGGATTGGAGCCAGGTGCGATCGCTGGCTGCCTTCAAGGCCGCGCTTGATGCCAAGCAATCAATTCCCGTAGCAGATGAGCCTTGGAAGCCATTGCCCCATCTACATCCTCGTCTGCGCAGTAGTGAACGACGCAGCGTGGGGTCAGACGATGAGCGAGGCAGCCTTTTCTTGGAATACGGTATTCAGCTCGATCCTGAAGTTTGTTTAGTCTATCTCTCTAATGTAGAACTCCCTGAGGGCTGCTACCGCTTTGGCGGCGAAGGGCACATAGCGCAGGTCACCTCCGAAAAGATTGAGCCGGATGAACCAATCCGCGCTCTGTTGGATACCCCTGAAGCACTCGATAGAAGTTTTGCGATCGCGTGTCCAGGCGTATGGGGGTCTAACCGACTCTCTTATCGAGCGCCCTGCCGCAGCCCGCAGGGTCAGCTCAGCTGGCCGGATAATCCAGTGCAATCGATTTTGACGAAGCGCCCGCAGGCTTTTCGGTTTCGGCTGGGCAATCAGCACGATGAGCACGGCCAAGACATTCATGGTCAGTCTCAGCCCAAGCTGCTCTCTCGGGGACGCTATGCAGTTCCGGCGGGCAGTGTCTATATGCTGGAAAACTCGCTAGCCCCCTGGCTGAAATGGCCGGACGGGAAACGCGAAGAAGGTGGCTGGTTTCCCCATGAAGGCTATTCCTTCAAACGTTGGGGCTGTTCCCTGGCCTTTCCCCTATCACTTGTGTCCTCTTGACTTAATCTCCTATGTATCAAACTGCTTTTGGCATTATTGAAACGCTAGCGCCGCTGCATGTGGGAGCTAGCGCTGGTGAAGAGACCGGCAATCTTAATCTGGTATTTCGAGATCAGTTTACGCAGACCGGAATTGTTCCGGGTAGTTCGATTCGGGGTCGCTTCCGGGCGGATATGCGGGGCAAGCGCCAGGCATGGCTGGAAGAGCAACTTGCAGAGAAAGGTGTTGAGATTCCAGATGCTTATGAACAAGACATTATCGAGCAAGATGATGAGAGAAAGCCAAAGCCGCCCGTCCCTAGGCTAAAGTGGCTAGAAAACCAAGCCCAGCGTTACGAGGAGATAAAAACGCCTGTCGATTACGATGAGCATCGCTGGTACGGCCATGAAGCAGTCAAAAATGGCAGCGATCGCAGTGATGGTGGCACGACAGAGGCGATTGTCAAGTTTGAATATGCCTCTTTGCTCTGGCTGCCGGTCTTCTGTCCGGGGCAGCCGGTGGTCTGGGTAACTAGCCCCCGGCTGCTGGAGCGCTACAAGCTGATCAATCCAACGGTGCGCGATCGCTTGCCAGCCAAATGGAAAGATGAACCTGTGGCCCCTTATACGGCTGCTACAAGTCTAGATGGCAAAACGATTCCGGGGACTGGCGGAAGGTCAGACAGCAAGCTGTTGTTCTTCAATCTCGGTTATATCGAGATTCCTCATTTAGTCGAAGAGGAGGAGATACAACCCTGGATTCCGCCCGGCAGCCGTCTCAAACCGAAAAATTTAGTCGTGGTGGGGGATAACGACATTGCGGCGATTCATGATATGGCGCTCTTCCGGCAGACCCGTGTGAAGCTGGCAGATAGCGAAAAGAAGGTGGCTGGAGGGGCTTTCTTTAATGTAGAAGCGTTACCGGAAGGCAGCTATCTGGCTTTTCCGGTGGCGCTGAAGCTGACGGGGTGGAAACCGTTTGGCTCTGTGGAACAGGAAGGTAGCCCCGCGCCCGAGACAACTCAGGATCTTTATTTTGGTGGTCTGGAGTCTATTGGCTTCGGTCATTGCCGTGTCACGTTGGGAGGACTGTCGTCATGACCTGGCATACTTATAAGCTAGACGAAATTGCTCAGAGACTGGTGCTACAAGCCCATCAGCAATCCAAAGATCCGCTCAACCAGTCTTATAAGATGCGGACAACGGTTGCCTTCGGTCTAGAACGTTTTTGGGGAGAGCATATTCGACTGCTCAGCAAAGCTGAGGAGAAAACTAAAAAAATTAAGAAGACTGAAGAGCGAAACGCTAAAAAAGCCAAGACAGAAGAGTTCAACCAGGGACTGTACTGGTACAACACCTGGGAAGCCTTCGCTGACCTGATGGGCGAAGCACACATCTTCCTACCGCGAGGCTTCAACCCAACGCCTAAATCTAGGGAAATTGAGTCTATAGCGCAACAGTTTTGGGGCGGTATGCCTATCAAGCATGGAAAATCTGAAACTAAGCTGACCCTGGAAGACCGGCGGATTGCTCAGGCTGTCCTGACTCAACTCTGCGACTCCCTTGTTTGGTGGACGCAACGCTATAAAGATCTCGATTCTAAGTGAGGCTTCAAATCTAGTGCCTGATTGTCATGTCAGGCTCAATGGCTTTTCTCGCCCATTTATAACCGCCTAAGATGACCTATTCTGCATACGATGGCTTTGAGCATGTTCCGATGATGTTTCGGGCGCAAGTTAGAGATCGCGCTCAACTCCACTTTATTCCCAGCGGTAAAGATCCTGATATTTTCAAATGGACAGAGGAATGGCTAGACGGCACTCGGCCTGAAGCACCTGAGTTTGATGAGAGTGTTAAAACCCATTCCTATACTATTGGTTGGCGCTTGGTCACCAACAGCGGTCAGGACAACGATTTGATCAGACCTGTGATGGGCGCAGGCGGCTGGCCGTTTATTCCGGGTAGCAGTATGAAGGGGGCTTTTCGGCGGGTTTGCCCGGCGGCAGAGCGCGATCGCTACTGCGGTCAAGCGTTTGAAGATGAGTTTCGTCCCGGCATTTTACGCTTTCACGGCGGCTATCCCACTAGCGACCAATGGCAAAATCATCTCGTCGATGTCGTCCATCCTCAACAAGATCGGCAAGTCAAACGTCAGGGGAGAAGCGCGGCCCTAGCGCAAATTTCACTCTATCGAACAGAGATTATCTTTGGATTTTCTAGCTCTTTTGCTTTAGATGAGGCGGAATGGCAGCAGATCTTTAAAATATGGGAAAGTGCCCTCTTTGCTGGCATCGGTTGCCGGGTGTCTTGTGGGTATGGCCTTTTTGATGGACTGGCAACCCTGTCGGCAGACGATACAGCCCCTAAACCGCAAAAAGTCTTGCATTCAGCCCAGTTGAAGGGGCACGGTATTGCTCCCATCTTGGTGCAGAACCGAACGCCAGAATTTCGGCCCAATCTGATTAAGGCGGCCTTTCGAGGCCATGCTTTACGGCTATTCGGTGGGCTAGTTAGAGAAGACGCTACGGCTGAGCGATTGGTGCAAACTTTGTTTGGTGGCATTCGAGATAAAGGGGCGCAGGGTCTCCTCAGCCTTGATGTCAATATGCTGAATGACGAAACCAAATGGCTTCAGGAAGTTAAGACGTATAATTCTCCAGCTACGTTCTACGACGTTGAGTGTGAACTTCGCTGGAAGCTAACAAAATCGACTGAGCATGAGGCTGAACTCAAAAACCTCATTGACCAGTTGACTCAGTTTGCGCTGCTGCTGGGTGGTTTTGGTAACTCTTGGCGCAGAGCCGATCACAGCCTTTTTATGCCGCAATACAAACGCCATCCTATTGGGTGTCACTGGCAGTGGCTTGATGAAATTGATAATAAAATTCAGGGCTTAAAAGATGTCACTGAGGTCATCGACAGTACCCAAGCAGCGTTTACAGCGTGGAAAGCGCTTTTCCCAGATCTCCTTAGATCTGATGCAGATGGCAAGAACCCGACCGATCGCTGGCGTGAGGTTTGGAAATCCGAGCGCGTTCAGGTCTGGGGGCGCAAAGCTAAAAGCGCAAAAGATAGCAAGGTGATTCCCTGGCTGCACGACAAATCTAATTCTCAGCGCAATCAGCGCTCAAAATCCCATCACTCTCGTTCTAGATCACCGAGCAGACCTCAGAGTAAAAGCTCATCGCTAGCGATGCAGCGTTTTGGTGAGATGGAGCCTGCCCGTATTTATCAAACAACAGTCTCGGGCTATGTGGGTGAAAGGACTCGAACGCCGCAGACGCTTGTGGGTCAGATTTGGCATCGTATGTATCCGCTGACAGGTGCAGAGACTGGAAAATATCTTGAGCTGCTGACCTTTTTTCCAGATTCTAAATCGGAAGATACTGCTTCAGCCGAATTTAAAGCTTATTTGGCTAAACAGCGAGAGTTTGAAAAGCTCTGGGGCAGGTGATGAAGGTCAGCACTCAGGCGTGGTACTCTACACGCCTAAGTGTTACATTTGCGCTGTTTTTTCAGGGGCTAATGCCATACTTAAGGAGTCGGTTTCGCGGGGGTCGGCCAGCGGCTGAAACCCGCATTCTCTCGTTGACCCCCGCGAATGCCCTGCGCTGTCAGGGTTTCAGCCTCGTTTTCAATGACCTTATTGAGAATGAACTGCCCTTATTGACAGCACGATCGCACCCCCGCGAATTTGAAGGCCAGAACTGGCTCCCAGCAAGGCTTTCAAATGGGGCCCCTTTCCGATTAGCAAAATCGGAGTTGTTGGAAACGGGGAGAGTCTCTGTGAACACAAAACGGCCCAGATTCTTTCCGATTAGCAAAATCGGAGTTGTTGGAAACTTCCTGCTGGGCTGGGGAGAGCCCTGGAATTTGGTCAACAGCTTTCCGATTAGCAAAATCGGAGTTGTTGGAAACATGACGGCGCGGGACCAGATAGGCATGCCAGCAGAAGGCGCTTTCCGATTAGCAAAATCGGAGTTGTTGGAAACATGCTGCATCAGAGGGCTGCTCTCCATTAAGCACAGGCTTTCCGATTAGCAAAATCGGAGTTGTTGGAAACTCCAGGTGATGAATGACTGCATTCAAAGGCTCTCCTGCTTTCCGATTAGCAAAATCGGAGTTGTTGGAAACCAGTCGAGCCACTTCGGGGATACAAATTCTCAACTTTCCGATTAGCAAAATCGGAGTTGTTGGAAACCAGTAAGCTGGAAATTCTCTAGCCACCAATCAAGTGGGGCTTTCCGATTAGCAAAATCGGAGTTGTTGGAAACATATTATCTACAAGCTCTTCTTCCCCCAACTCCGTGCTTTCCGATTAGCAAAATCGGAGTTGTTGGAAACCATCGCTGTCTGCACCAGTAAAGACGGATCCAGTGCTTTCCGATTAGCAAAATCGGAGTTGTTGGAAACGATCATATTGAGCCAGAAAAGCAGCCCAATAAAGGCTTTCCGATTAGCAAAATCGGAGTTGTTGGAAACTCATTGCTGAATTGCAAGCGGTTGCCGTACTGACCCTTTCCGATTAGCAAAATCGGAGTTGTTGGAAACCTCTTGCTGCTGTGCTGCAGCAAGGTTTTCACGACGGCTTTCCGATTAGCAAAATCGGAGTTGTTGGAAACGCGCGGTTTGCGCTCTCTTGCTGCTGTGCTGCAGCAAGGCTTTCCGATTAGCAAAATCGGAGTTGTTGGAAACTCTACCAACTTGAGAGTCATACGAAGTAACTCTTCACTTTCCGATTAGCAAAATCGGAGTTGTTGGAAACTGCAGTCACAACATCCGAGTATAGAGTAGTCTCGCGATCCTTTCCGATTAGCAAAATCGGAGTTGTTGGAAACTAGCAAGGTAAGCGATAGGATTATGGTAAACCTTCTTTCCGATTAGCAAAATCGGAGTTGTTGGAAACCAGCGCCGGGGCTAACCTGGATTATGGCTATTACACTTTCCGATTAGCAAAATCGGAGTTGTTGGAAACACTTTCATGCGTCCAGAGTCATATGTTTCACGTAGCTTTCCGATTAGCAAAATCGGAGTTGTTGGAAACAAGAGGAAAGATTGTGATTCACGCTGATATTATCTGTAGACTTTCCGATTAGCAAAATCGGAGTTGTTGGAAACACCCGTCATCTGATAAAGGGGCTGGTTAAGAAAGTCTTTCCGATTAGCAAAATCGGAGTTGTTGGAAACGCTTCGATCTCAACGATCTGTTGCTCAGTGCTGAGACGCTTTCCGATTAGCAAAATCGGAGTTGTTGGAAACTTCTTTAAGGCATCAAAAAGAAGAAGAGACATGCTACTTTCCGATTAGCAAAATCGGAGTTGTTGGAAACAAAGACCGGTCTGCAAACGCCGTGAGGAGCTGCTGGAGGCTTTCCGATTAGCAAAATCGGAGTTGTTGGAAACAAGGCGGTGTTTCGCGGATGATCACCGTATCCGGCTCCTTTCCGATTAGGAAAATCGGAGTTGTTGGAAACTTGCAGATTGCGCTGCATCAGATTCCTTGGTTGCAACGCTTTCCGATTAGCAAAATCGGAGTTGTTGGAAACAATATGTAAGCCCTATAGAATTTGCTTCTATAGGGCATCTTTTTATTGAATTCAAATTGACAAGAGCCAATCAGCCCTTCAAACTAACGGCTAAACCTTGCGAGAATTAGATATCCTTTCCAACGCTCTAGCACACTGCTGCTGAGCTTGAATCAGCCCCAGATGCTTGAAAATAGATAAAGCCTGCTGATAGGCTAAAATCGCCTGCTCAAACTCATTCAACTTCGAGAAAACCTGTCCCAAATTAAACCAGGTTCTCCCCTCACCAGCCCGATCAGCCCCTTCCTGTTTGAGTCGCAGCGCTTGCTGAAGACAGCTAACCGCTTCATCATACGCCCCCAAAGCCCGATACGCGCTGCCTAAATTGTTCAACGCATTCGCCTGAATCTGTCCATCTTGAAGCATCTTTGCAGCCAACAGTGCCCGCTCATAGAAAGCGATCGCCTCAGCCTGATGCTTCTGACGATGGCACACATAGCCCAAATTATTAAGCGCCTCTTCCTCCCCCTTCAAATACCCAATAGCCCTCGAAATCCCCTGGGCCTTTTGATAATGGGTCGCCGCCTGCTCAAACTGCTTCAGACCCACATAGACATTGCCCAGATTCAGCACAGCATCCGCTTCCTGCTTGCGATCGCCCATATCTTGAGCAACCCCACAAGCACTCAAATACACCGCCAGCGCCTGATCAGAATCCCCTAGCTGAAAAAGAGCTGACCCCAACCCATTGAGCACTTCAAGCTGCCGCTGTCGGTGCTCACGGCCTTGAGCGATCGCCAGCGCCTGCTGATAGTGAGACCGCGCCGCCACATACTGCCCCATTAGAAAAAGAACATTGCCCAAATCTTTGAGAGAACTGGACTGTCCATCTGGATCATCGAGTTGCTGCGCGAGCAACCAAGCCTGTTGGTGATAGTCTAAAGCCGCCGGATAAGCGCCCTGAGCCGCATACGCTCCGCCTAGATTTGCGAGGGCATCCGCTTCAGCCTTTAGGTTGGCCGCTGTGCGAGCCATTTTCAAAGCCCTCTGAAAGGAAGCGATCGCCTGAGAGACAGTGCCCTGCAGCAGATAAGCCTGACCCAGACCGATATAGATAGCTGCCGGGTTAGCCAGTGTCGGCTCCTGCCGTTGACTGCTCAACGCCGCCTCATAGCTTTGGACTGCTGACAAATAGTTACCCAGAGCCAGATGAGCATTGCCCACTTGGGCATGATGAAACGGCTTTTGCGAAGATGAGGAGATTTCCAAAAGCCGGTTGTGAACCGTCAACGCTTCCTGAAAATAGCCCCAGGTTTGTAGTTGCTGCCAAAGGGCCTGAGCCGCCGGCGTATGAAGCTGCAGCCATAAGATACGCTGCGCCAGCGGCCAATCGTCCACCTGGCAAGCCAGCTCCAACGACTCCAGCAAGCCCTTGACCTGATCTAAACGGGAACTATCGCCTACTGGCTGATACCGGGTCAGCCAGTTGAGCATGGCTTGATAGGCACTCCGTTTCCAGATGGGGGCAAAGGACTTGATTGCTGTTGGATCAATGTCTAGGCTGGCTAAGAGACCACGGCCCTCAGGAACAACGCGGCTCATACCCACTGATCCAGTTGCTTGAGGTGCTCCAGCGAAACACTGCGAATCAAGGTATGTTGGCGTAACGTGTAGTCACTCGGGGTAGCCGCCTCCTCAACCAAAAAGCGATCCTTGAGCGCCTCTAGCGCCCGCTCTCTGGTTTCTGGATCACAGTCCCAATACTCCAAATGGCTCAGCCACCAGTCATCGGGAACCGCGCAGCGGTAGACAGACGCCTCACACAGCAGCACATAGGCAAACTTAGCATCCTGTCGCAATCGCTGAAACGTTTGCTCTAGGCGGGCGCGGACGTTTCGGCGCAGCTCACGGGTAAAGCGATCGAGCCGCCACTTATCGTCAGCCCCGACCGCCTGACCGGCTTCAGCCTCGGCGATCGCCGTCTCCACCGCCTCGATTTCATGACCATAGCGATTCCAGTAAGCCAGCACATCGCCAAAGAATGGCCGGCTGCCAATTTCCCCCGAAATGATGCGCAGCGCTAGGGGATGGCCCTCATAAGCTTTACCAATGCGAACCAAAGTTGAATGCTCTGGTGCCTCTGACGACACCTCTAGCCCAGTTCGTTCAAACAAGGCCAGTTGCTCAGAGGGAGACAGGCCCGTGAGTAACTGCGGTTTCCAGTTGTTGCGATAGCGGCTGCCATAGGCCAGTAGCTGAGAAGGCAACGCCTGAGTCGTCACCAAAATCCGGCTTTGAAACGTCTCTGCCGAGAGCACCCGCTGAAAAAAGGACAGAAACGCCTCATCTTGAAACTCACTCCAGCCTTCCTGTTCACTGCCCTGCAGCAGCTCTTCCAAAGAATCGATCAGCAGTAACCGGCGTGAGGTCTGCAGCGCCTGGGTGAGACGCACCAGCAGTTGCGGCACATCAGCGCGATCGCTGGGCGTAACCACTTGTCCCAGCTTTTCCAACAGGCGGGCGGCAAAGCTGCTGAAATCAGGGGAGCGATCCTCGGCGTCAAAATTTTCCTGCAGCGGCGAGCCAAACTCTAGCAGTTCCAGCGACAGCCGCTCTGCTAGAGCGGTTTTTCCGACACCGGCTATACCAGTGATCAGCATCAGCCGGTAGCTGCCCTGTACTTGGACACTGAGATCAGCTATCAGCTCTTCACGGCCTACCCAGCCCTCGTCGTAGGCATAGAACGTTGTTTCTGTTCTCTCAGTTTCATTAGCTGATTGTGGCTCTGAGTCTGGGGACTGGATCAGCTCTCTAGCCTCTAAACCCAGGGCTTCTGAAATCTCTTCAAACTTGGCGATAGAAACCCTTGCTCCTCGAAAGAAGTTGCTGACCGTTGATCGAGCAATTTCCAAATGAGCGGCCAGATCTCCCTGTGTCAAAAACCTATTTCTCTCTAGGGCTAGGTCAACGATTTTGCGCTTATCAGGATGTAAGCAAACAGAACGGGGCATAGGACAAAACAACGGCAAAGAACAACGGGGAGAAACGCAGGCGAAATCGCTTAAATCTTATCCTCGTTCTCCTCTATTCATTCTTCACGTCTCAGTCATGAACTCAGTCACCGCTCAGGACTGAGCGCAAACAGCCCTTTGCCACGATGAGTGCGTAAGCAAAAGGACACGGGCTTGATTCTTCAGGTTCTTTTGTTCCTCATTCATAAGGGCAAACCTAATGAAATTGTACACAGAACAACTGGCTACCGCCTGGCATCTCGTAGAGAGAGGCAGTCGGGCCGCTGGTGTTGACGGCATTACGGTGGATTTGTTCAGGGGCATTGCCCAAGAGCAAATTCGCCAGCTCTACCGGCAGATGCGTCAAGAGCGATACGTCGCTAGCCCCGCCAAGGGCTTCTACTTACCCAAAAAGAGCGGCGGGCGACGACTGCTTGGCATTCCCACCGTGCGCGATCGCATTGTCCAGCGCTATTTACTCCAGAGCCTGTACCCAAGGCTAGAGAGCACCTTCAGCGAGGCCACCTTTGCCTACCGTCCCGGTCTCTCGATCTACGCCGCTGTGGATCGGGTAATGCAGCGCTATCAGCACCAGCCCGCCTGGGTGATCAAGGTCGATATTCAGCAGTTTTTTGATCACATCTCTTGGCCGCTGCTGCTTCATCAGCTCGATCAGATTGACCTTCCTAACAGGTGGGTGCACTGGATTGAGCAACAGCTTAAGTCGGGCATTGTCTTGAACCGGCAGTTCTACCAGCCGAGTCAAGGCGTGCTGCAGGGCAGCATCTTATCTGGCTCCCTGGCCAATTTGTATCTCAACGACTTCGACCAGCGCTGCTTAGAGGCCGACATCCATCTAGTTCGCTACGGCGATGACTGCGTCGTCGTCTGCCAGAGCTACCTGGAAGCGTCTCGTTCCCTATCGCTCATGCAGGACTGGATTGAGGAACTTTGCCTCAGCTTGCATCCAGAAAAAACCCAAATCATCCCGCCCGGAGAAGCCTTTGTGTTTCTGGGACATCGCTTCCAGGGCGGCAGGGTGGAAGCTCCCGAAAGGAAGAGCGCTAGCAGCCTGAAGAAACGACCTGCGCCACAGGTTGGGGTAGGGCGGCCCCCGATGTGCAGCCTCGTAAAGGCCCCCAAACGAATTCTGAAATCCTCAACAGACGATTATTGGAGAGACGGTATGACGACACTTTATATCACCGACCAAGGAGCCTATCTACGGGTCAAGCATCAGCAGTTTCAGGTGTTTCACCAAAATGAACTTCGCTGCTCGGTGCCAGCTAGCCGCATTAGTCACGTAGTCCTGTTTGGCTGCTGCAATGTGTCTCATGGAGCTGTCAGCTTGGCGCTGCGGCGACGGATTCCGCTGCTGTACTTGTCTAACAAAGGCCGCTATTTTGGCCGCTTACAGACCACAGGCCAAGCGAAGCTGGAATATCTGACGCAGCAGGTCTATAAGGCTCAAGATCCTGACTTTGTTCGTGCTCAGGCCGTTAGCCTCATCGTAGGCAAGCTGCATAACTCACGGATTTTGCTGCTGCGACTTAATCGGCGTCACAAAACAGATAAGGCTACGGAGGCGATCGCCACCTTAGCTGACCTTATCCAAACTGTACCCACTATCGAGACGGTTGAGTCAATGCTGGGCTACGAAGGCACCGGCGCTAATCTGTATTTTCAAGCCTACGCATCTCTGCTCAAAGGCAAGTTCGAGTTTGAAAAGCGCACGCGCCGCCCACCTACAGATCCCGTCAATAGCTTACTGAGTTTGGGTTACACGCTGCTGTCGCAAAATGTGCATGCGATGGTGGAAGGCGTGGGCCTCCATACCCACTTTGGCAATCTCCATACCCCCCAGGCAAATCGACCTTCGCTGGTCTGTGATCTTGTAGAAGAGTTTCGGGCGATCGCCGTCGATTCCCTGGTCGCTTACCTGATCAACTCCAACATCTTTGCCGAAGATGACTTTACTCCCCCAGACGAGCGGGGTGGCGTCTATCTACATCCAGATGCGATGAAGCGCTTCCTTAAGCACTGGGAGGAGAAGCTTCAGCAGTCTGTGACCCATCCCCATACAGGCTACAAGGTCAACTATCGCCGCTGTCTAGAGCTGCAGGTATGGGAATACGTGGCCTGCCTGATAGGCGATCGGCCAGTGTATCGTCCGATGACTTGGGAGGGGTAATGTTCTACCTCATCTGCTATGACGTTGTGCTTGATAGACGGCGCAACAAGGTAGCGCACCTGCTTGAGGGTTATGGGATGCGGGTTCAAAAGTCAGTGTTTGAATGCGTTTTGAACTCTGACCAACGGGACATGCTGCAGCGCAAGCTTAACCGCTACATCAAGCCAGAAGAAGACCAGGTGCGCTTCTATCCCCTCTCGCCTCGCTACCGCAAAAAAGTGCTCGTGCTGGGGCTACAACCTCAACGCGAAGTCGATGATGTTGCCTTTATTGTTTAACCGGAGAAATCACCATGCAGAAACCTGTTCAAAGCTTTCAGGAACTTCGGATTTATCGGCTCGCATTCCAGAATTCTATCGATCTCTACGCACTAGTAGAACACCTGGCCGACGACTCCGCTACTGAACTGGCTTGTCGCCTCTTAGCAATCTCCCGCGCTGTGCGAGCCCATATCGCTGCTGCCTGGGGCAAGCGCCGCGATCGCCTGGCTTTACTGGGTCAGCTCAGCGAGGCTCATTTCCAGACGACCGAAATCCAGATTTGGCTTGAGGTCGCTATTCAAGCGGGATATCTCGATGCCGACGCCGGGCAAAGCCTCGGCGATCGCTACCGCTACCTGGCTACAGCACTCGATCAGCTCATGGAAACCGTTTCGATTGGCCGCGATCGCTGGGACAAAGACTTACCGGCGACGGCTTAGAGCGACCTCAGAGGGAAGGTTGCCTGAACGGCGTTGCGGAAACAGCACCTTCACAATCTTCCTTCTTCCTTGTCTCACAACTCTCAAACCAGCCACTCAATTAACGAAGGACAATCTCCATGCCAGACTTCATTCATACCTATCAAGAACTCCAGGTCTATCAGCTCGCCTTCAACTGCGTGAATGAGGTGTATCACCTGTCTCGAAGTTTTCCCAAGGAAGAAGAGGCCCTTCTGACCCGACAAACGCTGACAGCCTCACGCGCAGTCTGCGCCAGCATTGCTGAAGCCTGGGGCAAACGGCGTTACCGCAAGGCGTTTGTGGCCAAGCTCAGTGACGCTCAGGCAGAAGCGGCTGAAATGCAGACCTGGATTGAAATTGCTGTGCTGTGCGGATACTTAAGCCGCGAAGTTGGACAAGAACTTTCGGGTCAATATCGCCTAATTTTCGCAGCTTTGGAACGCCTCATCGAGAATGCCTCGGTCTGGGTTAAATCACTAGAGGGAGCATGGCAGTAATGCAATATTTGCGAAGATGGCAACGGATACAGGCACGGTTGTATCGATCGCTGCAGCTACTGGTGAGGGGGATCTCAGGTCTAGATCGCCGAGAAAAGCAACGGCTGATGCGTCAGCTCTCAGCACTTCGGGCTAAATTTAACGCCCTCACCCGTGAGATGGAGATGGTGCGCACGCAGCTCAGACTGGAAAATCGAAGTTTGCAGGCACGCTATGACCAGATGCAAGCTGAGCGGGATGATCTACAGCTTGAAATTTGGGAACTTGAGGACCTGGTCGAAGAGTTGTTTGGTTTGCTAACCGCGACGAGCGCGTCAAGCTCTGATGCTAAGCTGGCGCCAATTGAGGAACCCCCACAAACTCAGGCTCTACCAGCAGTAATTCCAGCAAAGCTGCCGACAGTTGATCTATCAACTACTAAGCTGGCTCTAGTCGGTGGGCATCATACTACTCGACGCGGGGTGATTCAGGCGCTATCACAGTATCATGGCTTAACCCAATGGGTAGAATTGCCCCCGTTTAGCAAGCATGGGTTTGGTCGAAGCACGATTAAGGCAAAAATTTGGGACTGCGACCTGATTGTGCTGATTACGGGATATATGAAGCACCAACAGACTGATAGCATTATGCAGTTGAGGAAGGGGGGAAGCTTATCAGGCGAGGTCTTACTATTGAGCTGTCGTGGGAAGAGTGGAGTAGTGCGAGAAATTTTGGCTCACGTGAGTCAAAAGAATTGTTAACACTAGCGTTGGGAGATTGCCGCCTAGAGAATTGACTGCTAATCTGAGGGGGTCTGCCGATCCTTGAAAACCGCATAACTTCGTCAACCCCCTCAGATTGCTTTCCGTGCAAGGGTTTGAGCCCTGTTTGAAGAGGGGTTATTGACAGTAATTCTCATTTATTCGGCCTTGAAACAGACCCCCTCAGATTTGGGGTGTTGAAAGCCTTACCCAGTAAGGGCTCCAGATCGAGGGGGTTTCAATCTCATTACCCCGAAAGGGGACGGAAACGGCATCACTGCTCTCGTCATCCACTGCATCTTCACTGGTTTCAATCTCATTACCCCGAAAGGGGACGGAAACCTTTCTGCTCAAGCGCCGCTTGAGCTTTTTCCAAGCGTTTCAATCTCATTACCCCGAAAGGGGACGGAAACGGTTTCTGAGTCGTAGGCCTCGCTTATATAAGCGACGTTTCAATCTCATTACCCCGAAAGGGGACGGAAACACTTCTGTCAAGCCATGTACGATTGCAGCCATGATGGTTTCAATCTCATTACCCCGAAAGGGGACGGAAACGCGACGCTGTTCGTCAGACGCTGCCTTTATCAGTTGTTTCAATCTCATTACCCCGAAAGGGGACGGAAACGAGGAACCCGAGGGTTCTCCCAAGTGAACCCCACCAGTTTCAATCTCATTACCCCGAAAGGGGACGGAAACTCGTAGGCTTCCCGGGTGGTGTACACCTTCTCGCCAGTTTCAATCTCATTACCCCGAAAGGGGACGGAAACACTCCTATCCATCGCTTCACTACGAGACGTAGTAGTAGCGTTTCAATCTCATTACCCCGAAAGGGGACGGAAACGAACCGCCTTTTGGGTTAACTCCTCTAGTTCCAACTTGTTTCAATCTCATTACCCCGAAAGGGGACGGAAACACCCGTGTGAGGATCGTGGCAAGGGCTTCCGTCTGTCGTTTCAATCTCATTACCCCGAAAGGGGACGGAAACAGGCTGGTGCCAATGGACACGACCACTAACCCAGCGAGGTTTCAATCTCATTACCCCGAAAGGGGACGGAAACATCAGGAGATCTTCTCAGATACACCGTAGTGTCGAGATCGTTTCAATCTCATTACCCCGAAAGGGGACGGAAACCTTAAATTCAACAAAACTGTCGAGAGTATAGATGGTTTCAATCTCATTACCCCGAAAGGGGACGGAAACGAACTTTCATCCAACTTCAGAGCAGTAGTCAACATGTTTCAATCTCATTACCCCGAAAGGGGACGGAAACGATGTTAAGGACGTTTAAACCTCCCCCACGACGCCGTTTCAATCTCATTACCCCGAAAGGGGACGGAAACTTTCTGGGAAAACAACGAGTAGTTGGTCAGCAAGTTTCAATCTCATTACCCCGAAAGGGGACGGAAACCGTGGCTCTCTATTGTTCTTTTTGCAAGATCAAAAAGTTTCAATCTCATTACCCCGAAAGGGGACGGAAACACTTTTGCATGCCGCAATAATCTCCTCTGCAATTGGTATAGTTTCAATCTCATTACCCCGAAAGGGGACGGAAACAAAATCCCAGGATGCCCTGGGTCCCTAAAAAAAGGGGTTTCAATCTCATTACCCCGAAAGGGGACGGAAACGTTGTTGTCCAGGGTAATCATCGGCTCCACTGAAGAGTGTTTCAATCTCATTACCCCGAAAGGGGACGGAAACATGCTTATTCACAGTGCCGCCAGTCTCGTCCGAAGCGTTTCAATCTCATTACCCCGAAAGGGGACGGAAACCGTTGTTGTTTGCGACGACCTCCGCATATACGCATGTTTCAATCTCATTACCCCGAAAGGGGACGGAAACCTTAACCAAGGTAGAAGTTAGAAGGCAAAAGTATGAAAGGGATGGCGTACAAGATGTTGGAGTCAATGCTATAAAAAGTCTGTGACCCTATGCACTATGGGATCGCCTTTGAACCTCCCTTCACCTTAGATTTCAGCTAATTTCTGCCCTCTGCCCTCAGATTTCTGCCCTTTATCCAGGGGACGGAAACCTTAACCAAGGTAGAAGTTAGAAGGCAGAAGGATGAAAGGGATGGCGTACAAGATGTTGGAGTCAATGCTATAAAAAGTCTGCAACTCTATGCGATAGGTGCTCGCTTTTGAACCTATCTCAACCCCTGCCTTCTGTCTCTATTTCTGCCTTCTGCCTTCCGTCCTCTGCTTTCTAAACTTTCCTTCCCTTCTGCCTTCTTATTTCTGCCTTTTAATCATATGCCTGCTGCTCCAAAGGCAACTCACCCCCTAACGCCACCGCCACTAGAGACCCTAGCCCAGCTAGGAATCCTACCTGAACGTGTTCGTTTCGTGGAGCCGCGATCGCGCCGTGCTCACTGCCAGGCCATCATCAACTGGCTAACGAGGCACCGTCCCGCCGCAGACACTAATCTAGAACAGGTAAAAGGATACATTGAAGCCGTTCACCTGCTTTGCAAAATCGAGGAATGGGAACGCGCTGTTAGCCTGATGTCGGTGAAAGTCAACACTCCTGCGGAAGCCCGCCTGCACTATCAGCTCAAGCTCTGGGGATATTCGCAAGCGCAGCTCGAGCTTTACGAAGCCGTTGTAGACCATCTCCCACTCAAGCAAAACGGTCTATTTCTGCAATGCTTGGGTGTCAGCTACTACAGCCAAGGCAACTACAGTAAAGCTCAGCTCTATCTAGAGCGCAGCCTCAGCATCATGCAGACTGTCGGCAGCTCTGTTGACCAAGGTACGCTGCTGAGCAATCTAGGTGAGGTCTACTATTCCCTCGGCAACTATGCTCAGGCCATTGACTATCAGAAACAGTGGCTGATCATTGCCAGAGAAGCGGGCGATCGCTTTGGCGAAGGCATTGCCTTAGGCAGCCTAGGCAACATCTACGAATCCCAAGGCAACTATCTCAAAGCCCTCGACTCTCACCAGCAACATCTAGCGATCGCGCTTGAAATAGAGGATATCGAGATCATCGGTTCTGTTTACGGTAATCTTGGCAGCTGCTGCCATTCTCTAGGCCGTTACCCGCAGGCCAAAGACTACCACCAGCAGCATTTGCAGTTAGCGCAAACCATTGGCAATCGTCAGGGAGAAAGCAGTGCGCTGGGGGGACTGGGGAGCGCCTGCTATAGCCTAGGTGAATATGTGGCGGCGGCTCGCTACTTTGAGCAGCAGCGGCAGATTGCTCAGGAGATTCGCGATCGCGCCAGTGAAGGTAGCGCGTTGGGGGGCCTCGGCAATGTCTGCTTCCTGACCGGAGACTATGACAAAGCACGGCGGTATCATCAGCGTCACCTGGCGATCGCCCAAAGTCTGGATCACAAACAAAGCTGGCTGCATGCGCTGGGTAATCTTGGCAACGTTTACAGCGCCACTAGCCAGTACGCGCTGGCAGTTGACAGCTATCAGCAGCAGCTAGCACTGGCCCAGGAAATTGGCGACCAGCTCGGCATTAGTCTCGCTTACGGTAACCTGGGCGTTGTCTTTCACGCGCTGGGTGACTATGACGATGCCTTTGAAGCGCTCAACCAGCAGCTAGCGATTGTTCGACAGATTGGCGATCGCTACCGGGAAGGACAAGCACTCAGCAACCTGGGCAACACCTACAGAGCTATCGGCAACAGTCCGCAGGCGATTGAGTGCTTTGAGCAGGCGATCGCCATTGCTAGGCCGCTCGGCGATTTGATGGGAGAGGCTAATGCCCTGGGCTACTTGGGCAATCTCTACGGAGCGCTGGGAGCGTTTCAAAAAGCCTTGGATTATCATCGGCAGCATTTGGATCTCGCCATTGCTCTAGGAGATCTGCCGGGTCAGGGCCGTGCACTGCAAGGACTGGGTAACGTACATCAACATCTGGGTAATTGCGATACGGCTCTCGACTATCATTTTCAGAACTTAGAACTGGTCAGACAGATGGGCGATATCGCTGGTGAAGGGGCAGCGCTAGGAAGTATTGGCTGCGTCTATGATCAGCAGCAGGACTATGCTCGCGCTGTCACCTACCATCAACAAGATCTGGCGATCGCTCGCAAACTGGGAGAGAAGCCCTCTGAGCTAGCCGCCCTGGTCAATCTGGCTAATGCCCAAAGTGAACTGACCCAGTATGAGGCCGCCGTCCAGCACTATCAGCAGGCGCTGACAATCTCCCAGCAAATGGGCGATCGCTGGGGGGAAGGACTGACACTCACCAACTTAGGCGAAACGCTGATCAAGCTAGGACACTATGACCGGGCTCGCTCAATGCTGCAAACCGGCTTGGATATCGCTCAGGCCCAGGAAGCCCGCTCGGTCGAAGCCTCTGCCTACCGGTATCTGGGAATGCTGCATCAGGCACAGGGAAATATCCCAATGGCTCTAGATTACTTTGACCAGGCGATCTCCCTGGGAACTGTCCTGGGCATTCCGCTGGCTGAAGAGTGCCGCCAGCTCAAAGCCGCGCTATCAACTTGAGGGTGGCCTGAGCGCTGAGAGCACGCTCTGCCTGAAACTCTCTATTTGCTCCACCAGCGGCGTCAGTGAGACATCAGCCAAGAGTAATGCCTGATCGCACGCAGCGATCGCCTTCATCCACTGGCCCCTCTGATGGTGAACCGTCGCTAAGCCGTAGTGCCCCATGATCAGTAAGCTTTGCAGTTCTGGCAGGGCACTGTCTACCTGACTCGCTGTCGCCATTAGCGTTTCGTACCAGGCGATCGCCTCTACGCTTTGTCCCAGTTCTCGGTAAGCCGTTCCTATATTCAACATCAAAGCCCCAATCCGAATGGGATCGCTCACAAAGCCCAGGGCTTGCTGCTGGTATTGGATGGCCTCTTCATAGCGATCGAGTTGCTGACACAAAGCACCGAGCTGCAAAATAGCCAGCCGTTGTCCTTCTGTGTCTTCAATGATTCTGGCGATTTTAAGCGCTGACTTGAAGCAGTTAATGGCCTCAGCGCTATTGTCTAGAGCTTGATGCACTAATCCGAGGTTGCCGTAGGTACGACATTCTCCGAGACGGTTGCCAAT
The DNA here is from genome assembly GCA_010671965.1 of Leptolyngbya sp. SIO4C5. Lineage (GTDB taxonomy): Bacteria > Cyanobacteriota > Cyanobacteriia > Phormidesmidales > Phormidesmidaceae > Sphaerothrix > Sphaerothrix gracilis. The sequence goes on along the minus strand of JAAHIC010000011.1, from coordinate 774 downwards.
TTCTTGAGCAATCGAGAGTGCCTGCTGCTGTAGCCGCTGTGCCTCTTCTAGTCGCCCTTGCAGGGCGTAGACGCTGCCCAAGTTGCCGTAGGCGTCTCCCTCGCCGCGCCGATCCCCGATCGCACGGGCGATCGCTAGCCGCTGCTGAATACAGTCAATCGCGCGATCGTAATCATTCAAGATGCGGTAAACGTTGCCTAGATTCCCCAAAGCAATTCCAATTGATCGGCGATTGCCGACAATGCGGGCTTTGGCTAAATGCTGCTGGTAAAAGTCAAGCGACCGCTCTGGCAGCCCAAAGGACAAATAAGCGTTGCCCAAGTTACCCAGCGAGGTAGCTTCTGCTTCGAGGACGTCCAACCTTTGGGCTAGTTCTAAGGACCGCTGATAGTAGTCAAGGGCTTGCCAAGCATCTCCAAGTACATCGTGTAAGCTGCCAAGTCCATTCAGGCACACTAGGTCAACCTCACAATCTATTTTGTGCAGCAGGCTGGCGTATAGCTGCCGCTGTTCTCGATAATAGCCCCAGTTGAATAACTGCTCGTGTAGTTCTTCTGTTTCTGAATCATTAACTGGAGAAAAGGCTAATGGGTGAGCGTTTGCCCAGTCTGAGACAGCGCAGAGATGGTAGAAAGCTTCCAGTTCTCCCCGCACTAGGTCTATATCGAGAACGTCATCCTGGCGTTGTCGATGGACGGTCCCAAGGTCTGCGCGATCGCGATGGCCAGAACGATCTGCGGCAGCGCCAGGAAGATGTCGGAAATCCGCATCAAC